>CALQHT020000019.1 GCA_943330455.2 Nitrosovibrio sp. Nv4
CGCCAACCCGCGCCAGCCGCTTGTCCCCAAAACCCCCAAGTTTAGCGTCGATCATGTGATGTGCGCCCTATCCCTGAACCGATCAGCGCATCGATTCGGAGAAAAGACTGATTCGCAAGTCGTTCCGCACTTGTGCGACAACCGTAGCCTCAAGGGGAGGGGGAGAAGTTTCTCCAACCCACGCCCGAATCTGTAATGAACCCACGGGGCGCCGCACCAACGCGCCCTATCTGCAACATTGTGCAACCAACACGATCCCGGTTGCACCCGTACGATCAATCGGGGAAGAGAGCGCCATGATCCACATCCCGAACCCTATCCTCCGCCGTCGCGACCTGATCGTCAGCGCCGCCAGTTCGGCCGCCATGTTGGCCGCGCCGATCCCGGTGCACGCCCAGGCGCTGCCTCCCGGAGGCGGCACCCAGTCGGCGGTCATCGATGTAAGCCGAGCGCGGGTGGAGCCTATTCCGATTGCGATTCCGGAGTTGGGGGGGACGGATGGTGCATCCGCCCAGCTCGGTCGCGATATTGCCGGGGTTATCAGCAACGACCTGACACGCAGCGGCCTGTTCCGTCCGATCGCACCGGGCAGCTTCGTGCAGTCCGGCCCCACCGGCGCTGGTGCTCCGAACTTCCAGAACTGGCGTGTGACCGGCGCGCAGGCGCTGGTGACCGGCCGGGTGGAAGCGCAAGGCGGCGGCAATGTCCGCGTCGAGTTCCGCCTGTGGGATATCCTGCCGCAGACCCAGATCCAGGGCACCGCCTACACCACCACGCAGGCCAACTGGCGCCGCATCGCCCATATCATGGCGGATGTGATCTATGAGCGGCTGCTCGGCGAGAAGGGCTATTTCGACACGCGCGTCGTCTACATTTCCTCGACTGGCCCCAAGGACCGGCGCACCAAGCGCCTGGCGATCATGGACCAGGACAGCGAGAACAACCGCTTCCTGACCGACGGATCCTGGCTGGTGCTGACCCCGCGCTTCCATCCGTCGCGCGATGAGATCGCGTTCATGAGCTACGCGAACAATCGTCCGAGGGTTTATCTGTTCAACCTGGGCAGCGGCCGGCAGACGGCCCTGGGTGAGTTTTCGGGCATGACATTCGCGCCCCGTTTCGCGCCCGATGGCGGCAGCGTGGTGATGGCGGTGTCGAATGGTGGCGGGTCCGATATCGTTTCGGTTGGTGTTGGTGGCGGCGGCGCGCGTCAGTTGACAAGCTCGGGTTCGATCGATGTCAGCCCGTGTTTCAGCCCGGACGGATCGCAGATCGCGTTCGCGTCCGACCGGGGCGGCGATCAGCAAATCTATGTGATGGGCGCGGGTGGCGGTGGCGCGAAGCGGATCAGCTTCGGGTCCGGCCGTTACGCGACACCTGTATGGTCACCGCGCGGCGACCTGATCGCCTTCACGCGATACGGCGGCAGCGGCGGCGGTAGTTTCTCGATCGGAGTGATGCGCCCGGACGGTTCGGGCGAACGCATTCTGTCGGAGAGCTGGCTGGTGGAGGGACCGACCTTCGCCCCCAACGGCCGTGTCATCATGTTTTGGAAAGAGAGCCAGTCCCGCGATGCGCGCGGCAGCGGGTTTTCGTCGCGGTTGGTATCGGTCGACATCACCGGGTTCAACGAACGGGTCGTGCAGACCCCGACGGATGCGTCTGACCCGGCCTGGTCGCCGCTTGGGACATGAGGTTGGGGAGATGCGATTGGATCGACAGCCTGGACGGCGTGGATCGGGTGGAAAATCGGGCGCCTCCATCCGACTCGGGGCGTAATAACTTGACCTTAAAGCGCCGGACAAGCTAAGCGCGATATTGACCGGCGTGGATACCGCCCACATGCGCATCCACGTCCGAACCGGTCGCCCCGCTTGCAGCCCGCACCTTCCAACAGGGACGAATGAGACCCATGAATACACGAATCATCGGCGCCCTAGCAGCTGTCGCGCTACTCGCGGCGTGCGCCAATAAGGACGAGCAAGCCGCGACCGGCACCGGTCTGACATCCGCGGGTCCGACGCCGGGCAGCCAGGAAGACCTCGTTGCCAATGTCGGCGACCGGATACTCTTCGGGTTCAATATCGCCACTGTAACGACAGAAAGTCGGGGGACGTTGGATCGGCAGGCGGATTGGTTGGCGAAGTATCCGACCGTCAATGTGCAAGTCGCCGGCAACTGCGATGAGCGTGGCACCACCGAATACAACCTGGCGCTCGGCCAACGGCGCGCGAATTCCGCGGCCAGCTACCTGCGGGCGAAGGGCGTGGCGGCGGCCCGCATGAGCACCATCAGCTACGGCAAGGATCGCCCGACGGCGCTGGGCTCGGATGAGCAGGCGTGGGCGCAGAACCGTAACGCGATCACCTCGATCCGCTAACCCTGGGGCCCCGGCCCTCGGGTCACGGATGATTGGATTGCTGATGAAAGAACCGGCAGCCGGATGGTTGCCGGTTTTTTCACGCCCGGCCTTGAGATCGCCGCGGTCCGCTGGCATGTCTCGGCGGCGCGGCCCCCGTTTTCGAATCGCGGTTTGGACGGTTTGTTCGCGTCCCACGGCGCGGGAGGCAGCGGGTCGAACGCCTTGTAGAAACGTGACTGACCGCCCAAGCAGGAGACGCCGCATGCGATCATTCGTCCCCATTCCGATGGTTTTGGCTGTTGTGCTGCTGGCGGTCGCGCAGCTTCCGACGGCCGCCCACGCGCAGGTCGACAGCCGGGAGGCCATCGCCCTGCAGAACCAGCTCTATCAGTTGCGCCAGGAAATGCAGGTGCTGCGAGATCAGGTCGCGCGCGGCGGCGGGGCGGCAGCCGGCGGACGATCTTTCTCGTCCTCCGCCTTCGGCAACGACATGATCGCGCAATTGCTGACCCGGGTGGATTCGCTGGAGGAGCAGGTGCGCCAGTTGCGTGGGCGGGTGGACGAGACCCAGTACCAGGGGCAGCGGCAAAACGCGGAACTCGGCAAGCGGATCGACGATCTGGCGTTCCAGATGGGCAATGCACCACCCGCCGGCCCCGCGGCGCGGCCTCCGGCAACCAGTGGTCCGGCGCCGGTGCCATTGGCCGTGCCGACCCCGTCCACCGCGCCTCCTGCCGGTCCGGCGGCGACGACACCCCGGGTGCGCACGCCCGAGATCGCCTTGCAGGAGGGTAACGCCGCGCTCGCTCGGCGCGATTACGCAACGGCGGAGCAGGCGTCACGGGAGGTGCTGGCGAACCGGGCGTCTCCGCGCTCCTATGACGGGCAGATGTTGCTGGCCCAGGCACTGTCCGGGCAGCGGCAGTATCCGCAGGCCGCGATTGCCTACGACGATGCCTATAACCGGTCCCGCAAGGGGGTTTATGCCCAGGATGCGCTGCTGGGACTGGCCAATTCTCTTGCCGCGATTAACGAGAAGAAGGCCGCCTGCGACACGTTGGGCCGCTTGCGCACGGAATTCCCGCAGCCGCGGAACGATCTACGCGATGCGATCGCGGCGTCCGGGCAACGAGCCGGTTGCCGGTAATGTCCGGCGGGTCCGGTTGGTAGATGGCGGTTGGTAGATGCCGGTTGGTAGATGACTGATATCAACGGCCCGAATACCGACGGCCCGAACCTTTGACCGCCAGCGCCCACCTATCGTCATTGCCGGGCTTGACCCGGCAACCCGCGCTTCAACCACGGAGGGCGGGTTGCGGGGGTAATCCCGGGACTGACGGTGAAGGGAGGCTATCGGCCGAAGGTTCTGGCGGTTGCGAAGAACCCCCCGCCGATCCTCTGGCTCCCTCGTCCTTGCCGAGCCTGACCCGGCAACCCGCGCTGCAACAGCAGGGGGCGGGTTGCGGGGGTAATCCCGGCAATGACGATCAAGAGCGGCTATCGGCCGGTGATTCGGGCGGTTGCGATGACACCCTTGCGGCCCGATTTGCGGCCTCGATGGAACGCCTTGGACCCTGGGAGGCGCCGCCACGGCTGGCGGTCGCGGTATCCGGCGGCGCCGACAGTCTGGCGCTGGCTGTGCTGGCGCGGGACTGGGTGCGGGATTGGGCGACAGATCGCGGCGGCACGGTCCTCGCCTTGGTCGTCGATCACGGCCTACGCCTGGAATCGGCAGCCGAAGCGGCACTGACCCTTCAACGTCTGGCAGAGCAAAATATCCCGGCCCGGCTGCTGGGGTTGCGGGACCTAAGGCGCGGCAGTGCCATGGCCGAACGGGCCCGGGCCGCGCGATACCAGGCCTTGTTCGCCGCCTGCGCCGGCGAAGGGCTCCTTCATCTTCTGCTGGGCCATCACGCCGAGGACCAGGCGGAAACCCTGATGATCCGAGTGCTGGGCGGCAGCCAATCGCGCGGCCTGGCCGCCATGGCCGCTCTGGTCGAAACCGATCGGGTCCGCGTGTTGCGGCCGTTGCTGACGATCCCGCCGGTCGACCTGCGCCAGATGCTGACCACGCGCGGTCTGGCCTGGGTCGAGGACCCATCCAACCGCGACCGGCACGCGTTGCGGGCTCGGTTGCGCCTGCTGCGGGCAGAGACCGACGATCCGGCGACGGATGCGCTGTTATCCGCCGCGCATGTCGCGGGGCAGGCAAGGGCTGCGGAGGACCGCGCCGTCGCCGAGGAACTCGCGTCGCGAGCGACCATCCGTCCGGAAGGCTTCGCGATCTTGTCCCCCGGTCCGTTGTCCGTCGCCGCGTTCGCGGCACTCGTCCAGGCGATCGGCGGTCGAGACTACCCGGGCCGCTCCGAGCGTCTCGCTGCATTGGCCAGGGCACCACGGCCCGCCACGGTGGCCGGAATTCGGCTGATGCCGGCGGGGCGGCTGGGCGATGGGCTGTTGATGGTGCGGGAGTATGCCGCGATCGGCGCCCCTGTAAGCGCGGTGCAAGGTGCCGTGTGGGACGGTCGATTCCGGATCGTGCGCGGGGATGGATTGACGGACTCGATGGTCGTGGATGCCCTGGGCGACGATGCGGCGCGGTTTCGCAAGGTCTCCGGATTGCCCGCCTCAGTGCTGCGCACCCTGCCGGCGATCCGCGCGAGGAACATGCGCGATAGCCCCAAAAGCAGCCGGGATGGCAATTTTCTGGTAGAAGTCCCACATCTGTCTTATCCTCACGGCGCGCAGGAAGCCTGTCCGCGGCTGGTATTCAGCCCACCGCGGCCGGTCGCCGGCGCTCCATTCCTGTCCGCCCGCGATGTTTGCCACGATGTTTCAGCGGGTTTGACAGACGGGTGGGGATGCGGGACGGGTGGCGACACCCTATGTTGAGCCTTCGAGCGGACGGCCATCCCGATTTCTTTTGGGCCGGACGCATCCAACCCTGGCCTATGGACATGAGCGAGTTCAGATGAGCAATTTCGGCCGCAACCTGGCGCTGTGGGTGATTATCGCCCTTCTGCTGGTGGTGCTGTTCAATCTCTTCCAGCCGGGTGTCACGCATACCAGCGCGACGCAGGTGGCCTATTCCGACTTCATCTCCGAGGTGAATAACGGACGCGTGCGCGATACCGTGATCCAGGGACGGACCGTGTCCGGGAACCTGACGGACGGTCGCACCTTCCAGACCTACACCCCGGAAGACCCGACCTTGGTGCAGCGTCTGACCGACAAGGGCGTGCGGGTGATCGCCAAGCCGGAAGACAGCGACGTCAACCCACTGCTGCACTACCTGCTGTCCTGGTTCCCGATGCTGTTGCTGATCGGCGTGTGGGTGTTCTTCATGCGCCAGATGCAGTCGGGCGGCGGACGCGCCATGGGCTTCGGCAAGTCCCGCGCTCGCCTGCTGACGGAAAAGCAGGGCAGGGTGACCTTCGACGATGTCGCGGGCATCGACGAGGCCAAGGCCGAACTGCAGGAAATCGTCGAATTCCTGAAGGACCCGCAGAAGTTCCAGCGCCTGGGCGGCAAGATCCCCAAGGGCTGCCTGCTGGTCGGCCCGCCCGGCACCGGTAAGACCTTGCTGGCGCGCGCCATCGCGGGTGAAGCCAACGTGCCGTTCTTCACGATCTCCGGCTCCGACTTCGTGGAAATGTTCGTGGGTGTCGGCGCATCCCGCGTGCGCGACATGTTCGAGCAGGGCAAGAAGAACGCCCCCTGCATCATCTTCATCGACGAAATCGACGCGGTCGGCCGCCATCGTGGTGCCGGCCTGGGCGGTGGCAACGATGAGCGTGAGCAGACCCTGAACCAGATGCTGGTCGAGATGGACGGCTTCGAGTCCAACGAGGGCGTCATCCTGATCGCCGCCACCAACCGTCCGGACGTGCTGGACCCGGCGCTGCTGCGCCCCGGCCGCTTCGACCGCCAGGTCGTCGTGCCGAACCCGGACGTGAACGGGCGCGAGAAGATCCTGCGTGTGCATATGCGCAAGGTGCCTCTGGCCTCCGACGTCGATCCGAAGACCATCGCCCGCGGCACACCTGGGTTCTCGGGCGCCGATCTGGCCAACCTGGTGAACGAGGGCGCCCTGCTGGCGGCGCGCCTGGGCAAGCGCGTTGTCGCGATGGCGGAATTCGAGGCCGCCAAGGACAAGGTCATGATGGGCACCGAGCGGCGCTCCCTGGTCATGTCCGAAGCCGAAAAGCGCATGACCGCCTACCACGAAGCCGGCCACGCTCTCTGCGCGATGCATGAGCCGGAATGCGACCCGGTCCACAAGGCGACGATCATCCCGCGCGGTCGCGCGCTGGGTCTGGTCATGAGCCTGCCGGAAGGCGACCGCTACTCCAAGTCGAAGTCCAAGCTGCTGTCCGAACTGACCATGGCGATGGGCGGGCGTGCGGCCGAGGAAGTCATCTTCGGACCGGACAAAGTGTCCAACGGCGCCGCCGGCGACATCAAGATGGCCACCGACCAGGTCCGCCGCATGATCACCGAATGGGGCATGTCCGAGAAGCTCGGCATGATCGCCTACGGCGACAACAGCCAGGAAGTGTTCCTGGGCCACTCGGTGACCCAGAGCAAGAACGTCTCCGAGGCCACGGCGCGCGAAATCGACGGCGAGATCAAGGACATCATCGACCGCGCCTACAACAAGGCGCGCCGCCTGCTGACCGAGAATGTCGAGGAACTGCATCGCGTGGCGCGTGGCCTGCTGGAGTATGAGACTCTGTCCGGCGACGAAATCCGCACGGTGCTGCGTGGTGAGCCGGTGATCCGCAAGGTCGTCGACGAACCAGCCCCGGAAAACCGGCGCGCCTCGGTGCCGACGGCGGGTCGTCCCGCGACCCCGACCCCGCCCGCGGGTGGGCCGACACCGGCGCCCCAACCGGGGTAATCGGGACCCGGGCGGTGGGAGGTCCAACCGCAACGCGGAATGCGACGTGGGCGGGCCTGACTTTGGACCGCCCACGCGTCATGGGCATCCTGAACGTCACGCCCGATAGTTTCAGCGATGGCGGCGCGCACGCCGATCGAGACGCCGCCATACGCGCCGGTCTGGCGATGGCCGAGGCCGGGGCGGACATCATCGACATCGGCGGTGAAAGCACCCGCCCAGGCGCGACACTGGTGCCATCCGATGTCGAGATCGCGCGTGTCGTCCCCGTCATCCGGGCTCTGGCCGACCACGGTATCCGGATCTCCATCGACACGCGCAACGCACTCACCATGGCAGCCGCGCTCGACGCCGGTGCCACGATCGTCAACGACATATCCGCCCTGACCTTCGACCCCAGCGCCATGACCGTGGTCAGCGAGCGGCGCTGTCCGGTGATCCTGATGCACATGCGTGGCACGCCGGCGACGATGGTCTCCCTGGCGCGCTACGACGATGTCGTCGCGGAGGTCAGGCACGAACTGACCGACCGAGTCACCGCCGCCATCGCGGCGGGCGTCGCACCGGACCGCATTGCCCTCGACCCGGGGATTGGCTTTGCGAAAACCGCGGAACAATCGGTGGCACTGCTGCGACGCCTGGATGCGCTCGCGGCTCTGGGATACCCGGTCGTGATCGGGGTCTCTCGCAAATCCTTCATCGGCCGGCTGTCCGGGGAGCCTGATGCCGGCCGGCGCCTCGGCGGGTCCGTGGCCGCTGCCTTGCACGCACTCGCGCATGGCGCCGCGATCCTGCGCGTGCATGATGTCCCGGAAACCGTCCAGGCCGTCCGAGTCTGGCGGGAATTGTCTGCCACCAACATGTAACTCGTTTTCAATACACTTCGGTCGCGCTACAGCTACCGACATCGCATGACGGTGACCGTATGACCAAGACCCGACGGCTGTTCGGCACGGACGGCATAAGAGGCAAGGCAAATTCCGATCCGATGACGGCCGGCACAGCCTTGCGCCTGGGTCAGGCCGCGGGACTGATGTTTACGCGCGGCGCCCATCGTCACAAGGTGGTGATCGGCAAGGACACCAGACTGTCCGGCTATATGATCGAGCCAGCGCTCACCGCCGGTTTCATCGGCGCCGGCATGGACGTGACCTTGCTTGGTCCGTTGCCGACACCGGCCGTAGCGATGCTCACCCGATCCCTGCGCGCCGATCTCGGCGTGATGATCTCGGCGTCCCACAACCCTTACGAAGACAACGGGATCAAGCTGTTCGGCCCCGACGGCAACAAACTGTCCGACGATGTGGAGGCCGAGATCGAGGCCATCATGGACAGCAGTTTCGCCGACCGCCTGGCCGGACCCGCGCTGCTGGGACGCGCCTCCCGGCTGGACGACGCCGGCGGGCGCTATATCGAGGCGGCGAAGGCCTGTTTCCCCCGTGGGCTGCGGCTCGACAGTCTGAAGATCGTGCTGGATTGCGCCAACGGGGCCGCCTATCGCGTCGCACCGTCCGTCTTGTGGGAGCTTGGAGCCACGCTTATCCCCGTCGGCGTGCAGCCGGACGGTTTCAACATCAACAAGGGCTGCGGCTCCACCGTGCCGGAATATCTCTGTGCCCAGGTGGTCGAGCATGGCGCCGATATCGGCATCGCACTCGACGGCGACGCCGACCGGTTGTTGATTTCCGACGGCACCGGGGAACTGATCGATGGCGACCAGATCCTCGCTTTGATCGCCCGTTCGTGGCAAATCAGCGAACAACTCACCGGCGGCGGGATCGTTGCCACCGTTATGTCCAATCTGGGGCTGGAGCGGTTTCTGAACGGCAACGGCCTGGCTCTGCATCGCACCAAGGTCGGTGACCGCTACGTGGGCGAACGCATGCGCGCATCCGGCATCAATGTCGGGGGCGAGCAGTCCGGTCACGTCATCCTGTCGGATTTCTCGACCACCGGCGACGGACTGCTCGCGGCACTTCAGGTGCTGGCCGTCCTGGTGCAGGAAGGTCGCACCGCGGCGGAAGCGTGCCGGGTGTTTGAGCCGCTGCCTCAGCTTCTCAAGAATGTGCGATTTTCCGGACGGTCTCCGTTGGGGGACGCAAAGGTCATGCACGAAATCGCAATCGCGGAAACCCGTCTGGCCGGCACCGGCCGCCTGCTGATCCGCGAAAGCGGCACCGAACCGCTGGTGCGAGTCATGGCGGAAGGCGAGGACGAAACCCTGGTCGCCCAGGTCGTCGACGAATTATGCGAGACCATCGCCAAAGCGGCCCGCGTCCCGGCGGAGGCCGGTTGATGCGCGGTCGGGTTCTGGTCATCGCGGGCTCCGATTCCGGCGGTGGCGCTGGCATCCAGGCGGACATCAAAGCCATCACCGCGCTCGGTGCCTTCGCCATGACGGCGCTGACGGCGTTGACCGCGCAGAACACGCTGGGTGTGCACGGGGTGCATACGGTGCCGCCCGACTTCATCCGCCAGCAGATTGCCGTGGTCCTGGAAGATATCGGCGCCGACGTCATCAAGACCGGCATGCTGGGTGATACCGCGACGATCGAGACCGTGTGTGATGCGCTGGCTCACTTCGCGCCGAAGGTGCCTTTGGTGCTGGACCCGGTCATGGTGGCCAAGGGCGGTCATCATCTGCTGGCCACCGAGGCCGTTGCCACGATGCGCCGCCGCCTGCTGCCGATGGCGACCGTGCTGACCCCGAACCTGCCGGAAGCCGAGGCGCTGGCGGGCATGACGATCGCCTCGGTCGCGGATATGCGGATTGCCGCGGGCGCGCTGCTGGCCCTGGGGGTGCCCGCGGTGCTGCTGAAGGGCGGGCATCTGGCCGGCGATACCTTGGTGGACCTGCTGGCCACCGCCGATGGGATCGAGGAATTTTCGGCCCCGCGCATCCAGACCGTGCACACGCATGGGACCGGCTGCACCACGGCCTCCGCGGTGGCGGCCGGGCTGGCGCAGGGCCTGAGCCTGCGGGATGCGGTGATCCGGGCGCGGGCCTATGTGCGCGCGGCGATTGCCTCGGCGCCTGGCTATGGCGGCGGGCATGGGCCGTTGGATCATGCCGTGACGGTCGATGTGTCCCGGCTGGAAAGGGATGCCTGACATGCTGCCGGCCGCGATCCTGTTCGACATGGACGACACGTTGATCTCGGCCTATTCGCAGCCGGAGGTCGCCTGGATCGCCATCGCCGCCGAATTCGCCGAGGCGCTGCATCCGTTCGATCCGCTGACGGTTGCCGGCGCGGTCGCCCGGGCGTCCGATCGGTTCTGGTCCGACCCGGAGCGGCATCGTCAGGGGCGGCTTCAACTGCTGGATGCGCGCACCGGGATCGTCGCTGATGCCTTCGCCGAACTGGCGAGCGCGGACCGTGCGAAGGGCTCCCCGCCTTCTGACCTCGCCGGCCGCCTGGCACAGCGTTACGCGAGCTATAGAGACGAGCAGATGTATCTGTTCGACGGCGCGCATGACGTGGTGGATGAGTTCCGCGCCCGAGGGGTGCGGCTGGCCCTGGTCACCAACGGGACCGGCCCGGCGCAGCGTGCCAAGATTGAGCGGTTTGAGCTGGAGCATCGCTTCCATCACATCCAGATTGAGGGCGAGCACGGGTTCGGCAAGCCGGAAGAGCGCGCCTATCGCCACGCCATGGAGGTGCTGGGCGTGCAGGCGCATGAGACCTGGATGGTCGGCGACAACCTGGAATGGGAGGTCGCCGCGCCGCAACGCCTGGGTATTCATGCGATCTGGCATGATGCGCTGGGGCAGGGGCTGCCGGTTGGGTCCACGGTGCGGCCGGATCGGATCATTCGGTCGTTGTTGGAGTTGTTGCCGGAGCGCTAGGCGGGAAGCGTGCTTTCGGGTAGAGCGGGGCTTCGCCCCAAACCCCGACCAGGGGGCTTTGCCCCCTGGACCCCCACCAAGGGCGACGGCCCTTGGAACCGGAACATTGGGGGTTTGATGAGAGGGGCCAACCCGGACGTTGCGACGCCACCGTTGGCCCCTCTCATCAAACCCCCAAAAGAATCGCATTCCAAAGGCCGTCGCCTTTGGTGGGGTCCAGGGGCAAAGCCCCTGGCGGGGTCCGGGGCGGAGCCCCGCTCTGCCCGAAAGCATCCAACCCGAAGGATTCCGGATGGCCAGCCTTCCCGCGCTGAACTTCGATCTCGGCGAAACCGCCGACATGCTCCGTTCGCAGGTGGAATCCTTCTCCGCCGCCGAAATCGCCCCGCGCGCCGCGCAGATCGACCGTGACAACGAATTCCCCATGGACCTTTGGCCCAAGATGGGCGCGCTCGGTGTCCTGGGGGTCACCGTCGAAGAAGAATATGGCGGCGCCGGCATGGGCTATCTGGAGCATGTCGTGGCGATGGAGGAGATTTCCCGCGCCTCGGCCTCCGTCGGCCTATCGTACGGGGCGCATTCCAATCTCTGCGTCAACCAGATCCGCCGCAATGGGACCGAGGAGCAGAAGCGCCGCTACCTCCCCGGCCTGATCAACGGCACCGCGGTCGGCGCGCTGGCCATGAGCGAGCCAGGCGCCGGATCGGACGTCGTCGGCATGCGCACCAAGGCGGAAAAGAAGGGCGACCGCTACATCCTGAACGGCGGCAAGATGTGGATCACCAACGGTCCGGATGCCGATGTGTTGGTGATCTACGCGAAGACCGACCCGGATGCGGGCTCGCGCGGCATCACCGCCTTCCTGGTGGAAAAGGGCTTCAAAGGGTTTTCCACCGCTCAGAAGCTGGACAAACTGGGCATGCGGGGGTCCAACACCTGCGAGCTGGTGTTTCAGGACTGCGAGGTGCCGGAGGAAAACGTGCTGTCGCAGGTTGGGCGCGGCGTGAACGTGCTGATGAGCGGGCTGGACTACGAGCGCGCTGTGCTGGCGGCCGGACCCATCGGGATCATGCAGGCATGCATGGATATCGTCGTGCCGTATGTGCACGAGAGAAAACAGTTCGGCCAGGCGATCGGCGAGTTCCAGTTGATGCAGGGCAAGCTGGCGGACATGTACACGACGATGAATGCCTGTCGGGCCTATGTTTATGCGGTGGCGAAGGCGTGCGATCGAGGCGAGACGACGCGCAAGGACGCCGCCGGAGCGATCCTGTATGCCGCCGAGAAAGCCACCTGGATGGCGCTGGAGGCGATCCAGGCTCTGGGCGGCAACGGCTATATAAACGATTACCCCACCGGACGGCTGCTGCGCGATGCCAAGCTGTATGAGATCGGTGCGGGCACCAGTGAAATCCGCCGGATGTTGATCGGGCGGGAACTGTTCGCGGAGACGGCGTGATGATTTTGCGCTCCGACATCAATCCTCGGTCCGAGGACTTCGCCGCCAACGCGGATGCCATGCGCGCCCTGGTCGGCGAACTGCGCGCCAAGGTGGCCGAGGCCGAACTGGGCGGCGGCAAGACCGCGCGGGAGCGGCATCTGTCGCGCGGCAAGCTCTTGCCGCGGCAACGGGTGGCGGCGCTGATCGATCCGGGGTCTCCGTTCCTGGAACTGTCGCAGCTGGCGGCTTACGGAATGTATGGCGGCGACGTGCCGTCCGCCGGCATCGTCACCGGCATCGGGCGCGTGTCCGGCCGGGAATGCGTGATCGTCGCCAATGATGCCACCGTGAAGGGCGGCACCTATTTCCCCACCACGGTGAAGAAACATCTCCGCGCGCAGGAAATCGCCCGCAAGAACCGGCTGCCGTGCCTGTATCTGGTCGATTCCGGTGGCGCCTTCCTGCCGATGCAGGACGAGATTTTCCCCGATCGAGACCATTTCGGGCGCATCTTCTTCAACCAGGCCAACATGTCGGCCGAGGGCATTCCCCAGATCGCGGTCGTCATGGGAAGTTGCACCGCCGGCGGCGCCTATGTCCCGGCTATGAGCGACGAGAGCATCATCGTCCGCAAGCAGGGCACGATTTTCCTGGGTGGTCCGCCCTTGGTGCAGGCGGCAACGGGGGAAATCGTCTCGGCCGAGGATCTGGGTGGGGCCGATGTGCACGCTCGCACCTCCGGTGTGGTGGATCATTACGCGCAGAACGATCATCACGCGCTGGCGATCTGCCGGCGTATCGTTGCCGGGCTGAATACGACGAAGACCGTGTCCCTGGCGCTGCGCGAACCGGCGCCGCCGCGTTACGATCCGGCGGAACTGCATGGCGTGGTGCCGGCCGATCTGCGCGCACCCTACGATGCCCGCGAAGTCATCGCCCGTATTGTCGACAACAGCGACTTCGACGAATTCAAAAAGCTGTATGGCACGACTTTGATCTGCGGGTTCGCGCATCTATACGGCTACCCGGTCGGTATCCTGGCCAATAACGGCATTCTGTTCAGTGAGTCTTCGCTGAAAGGCGCGCATTTCATCGAATTGTGCAGCCAGCGCGGCATTCCGCTGATCTTCCTGCAGAACATCACCGGCTTCATGGTCGGGCGGAAATACGAATCCGGCGGCATCGCCAAGGACGGCGCCAAGTTGGTGACCGCGGTGTCGACCACTCAGGTGCCGAAACTGACCCTGATCACGGGTGGCAGCTATGGCGCCGGCAATTACGGCATGTGCGGACGCGCCTACGACCCGCGATTCCTGTTCATGTGGCCG
This sequence comes from Nitrosovibrio sp. Nv4, assembly GCA_943330455.2. Lineage (GTDB taxonomy): Bacteria > Pseudomonadota > Alphaproteobacteria > Acetobacterales > Acetobacteraceae > Rhodopila. Next base: position 13,879 of record CALQHT020000019.1, read on the forward strand.
AACGCCCGTATTTCCGTCATGGGCGGAGAACAGGCGGCCGGCGTGCTGGCGACCGTGCAACGTGGCTCCGACAAATGGACCCCAGCCGAAGCCGAGACCTTCAAGGCCCCGATCCGCGCGCAATACGAAACGCAGGGTAATCCTTACTACGCCACCGCTCGTCTTTGGGACGACGGTGTCATCGACCCCGCCGACACGCGTCGTGTGCTTGGGCTTTCGCTGTCGGCCGCGTTGAACGCACCGGTCGAACCGACACGGTTTGGCGTGTTCCGGATGTGAGCGTGCAAAACGATCCCGGTTGGCCGGTCGTCGCGGATGGGTCGTCCCCGCCGCGATGCCCAGAACTCCAAGTCAAGGAGCCTGGGTTCGACCTCGGCTGCCCTGTCCCGTGGCATCCGATACCAACGGCGCTAACCATCGACCGATGCGCCGTCCCCTCACCGTCATTGCCGGGCTTGACCCGGCAACCCGCGCTGCGACGGCTGGGGGCGGGTTGTCGGGTCAAGCCCGGCAAAGACGGTGAGGGCGGCGGAGGCGCCGGATCACCCGCCACGCGACGCGTTCCGCCCGGGTCGTCACCGCCCCCGTCCTTCCGGGCGCACCCGCCACAAGACCAAACCGCACGGACATAACATGTTCAGCACCATTCTGATCGCCAACCGAGGCGAGATCGCCTGCCGTATCGCCCGCACAGCGCGGTGGATGGGGGTCGAGACGGTTGCCGTCTACTCCGAAGCCGACGCGCATGCTTTGCACGTCAAGGCGGCCGACCGCGCCGTCCCGATCGGTCCTGCCGCCGCGCGCGACAGCTATCTGAACATCGCTCGGATCATCGAGGCCGCCCAAGCGACCGGTGCGCAGGCGATCCATCCCGGCTATGGGTTTCTGTCGGAAAATCCCGCTTTTGCCGATGCGTGTGTGGCGGCCGGGATCGTCTTCATCGGCCCGCCGGCCTCTGCCATGCGGGCGATGGGATCCAAGGCCTCGGCCAAGACTTTGATGGAAAGCTCGGCCGTGCCGCTGTTGGCCGGTTACCATGGCGCGAACCAGGACCCCGTGTTTCTGGCCGAACAGGCCGAGCGGATTGGGTATCCGGTGGTGATCAAGGCGGTGGCCGGCGGCGGCGGGCGGGGCATGCGGGTGGTCACCGAGGCCGCCGACTTTGCCGCATCCCTGGAGTCCGCGCGCCAGGAAGGCGCCTCCGCCTTCGGGGACGATCGTGTGCTGGTGGAACGCTATCTGGACCGGCCTCGGCATATTGAGGTGCAGGTCTTCGCCGACACCCATGGCAACGCGGTGCATCTGTTCGAGCGCGATTGTTCCGCCCAGCGCCGCCACCAGAAAGTGATCGAGGAAGCGCCAGCCCCCGGCTTGTCCGCCACCCAGCGCGCCGCCATGGGCAACGCGGCGGTCGCCGCGGCGAAAGCGGTCGGCTATGTCGGCGCCGGCACGGTCGAATTCGTGACCGACGCGGCCGTCACCGGATTTTTCTTCCTGGAAATGAATACCCGCCTGCAGGTCGAACATCCCGTCACCGAAATGGTGACCGGCTACGATCTGGTGGAATGGCAATTGCGCGTCGCCGCGGGTGAGCCCCTGCCGGCCACGCAGGACAGGAGCGCCCCGTTCGGTCATGCCTTCGAAGCCCGTATCTATGCCGAGGACCCGTCGCGGGATTTTGCCCCCTCGGTCGGGCGGCTGGGGCTGTTCCGCGCTCCGAATGCCAGCCCAAACGTGCGGATCGATACCGGGTTCGCGACCGGGGACACGGTGTCAGTTCATTACGATGCCATGCTTGCCAAGCTGATCTGTCACGGCCCGGATCGGGAGACCGCGCTGCGGACGCTGCAACGCGCGCTGGATGAGTTCGATGTCGTTGGCACGGCCACCAATCTGGACCTGCTGGGCCGCATCGCGCGGCATCCCGATTTCATGGCCGGCGGCATCGATACCGGGTTCATTGCTCGGGAAGCAGCGACCTTGCTGGCCGCTCAGGTCGCGCCGCCGATCGATATCCTGGCCGGCGCCGCGCTGGTGGAACTGCTGACCGAAGCCGAGGACGCCGAACGTCTGGCCGCCGGTAGTGCGGATCCGCACTCGCCCTGGCACGCGCGGGATGGCTGGTGGGTGAATGCGGCCCCGGACCGGGTCCTGGCCTTCCAGCATGGGGATGACGCTTGCCCGGTCTCCGCGCGTCAAGAAGCCGGCGCGTGGCGGCTGGGCATTGGGGACGGGTACGTCGTGGGGACGGCGGTCGGTCTTCCGGATGGGCGTTTCCGGATCGCGATTGACGGCGCCGAACGTACCATTTCTGTCACCCGAGATGGCGATGCCCGTGTGGTCCGCGGCGGGGGGGAGACCTGGCGGCTGCTGCTGCCCGATCCGATCGCTCATGCCGATGATGAGCAGGATGGCGGGGACCGGTTGGTCGCACCGATCCCCGGGCAGGTGACTCAGGTCATGGCCGAGGTCGGCCAGGCTGTCACCCGAGGCCAGGTCCTGGTGGTGCTGGAAGCGATGAAGACCGTCTTCCGCCTGCCCGCGCCGGCCGACGGCGTGATCGCAACGGTCGCCTGCGCGGTGGGGGAGATGGTGCAGGACGGCCAGTTGCTGATCGGATTCGTTTCTGACGACACATGATGGCGGTGACGTACGTTCTGTTATGCAGACCGGACGGAGCGATGGCCGACTGGCCGGCGCCTGTCCGTCAGCCTGGGGTGGGCTGTCAAAACCCCTCGTAACGACCCGGTCGTTTCTCCCGGAACGCGGCGATGGCCTCAGGATGGTCGTGCCCGGCGCGGGCCACGGCGATGTGGGAGCTGATCAGGTCGAACGCTGTCGTCATGTCCACCGACAATCCCTGCGTCACCGCGCGCTTGATCAGTTGCACCGACAGGGGCGGCATCGCGGCGATGCGGGCGGCGAGTTTCAGGGTTTCGTCCATCAGCGCTTCGTCGGGGTAGACGTGGTTGACCAACCCGATCTCTCTTGCCTGCTCGGCGTCTATGAAATCGGCGGTCCATAGCAGTTCCAGCGCTCTTGCCGATCCGACTAGCCGAGGCAGGAACCAGGCGCCTCCGCCACCCGGCAGCAGGCCGATCTTGGCATAGGTTTCGGCGAAGCGGGCGCTTTTGGCTGCGACCCGGATGTCGCAGGCCAGAGCCAGGTCCATTCCGCCCCCGGTGGCCACACCGTTGACGGCGGCGATCAGCGGCTTCTCGAACCTTGCGGCGCGCTTGGGGAAGGCCTGGATCTGGTCCCAGATTCGTTTCTTGGTGACATGCGGGCGGTTGTCGGCGGCTCCGCCCATGCCGGACACGTCGCCGCCGGAACTGAAGCCTCGGCCGGTGCCGGTCAGGATCACCACGCGGACATCGTCGCGGGCGTCGCATTCGTCCATCGCGGCGACAAGGCCTGCCAGCATGTCGGCGGTGAAGGCGTTGAGCTTGGCGGGGCGGTTGAGGGTCAGGACGGCGATATTGTCCTCGATCTCGAACAGAAGGTCCTGGGTCATGGGGCTGGTTCCGGGTGCGGTTGTGTGGGTGAGGCAGCAGACCATGGGGGAGGGGGGATGGCAAAACCGGTCGGGTCAGGGGGCGAGGGCATGGGGGGATCCAAGGCCGTTTAGGTCAGCCACGAGATGGTGGTTGTCCGCCTCGATTTCTTCGGCTCCGCTGGAGGGATGGTACGCGCGGCGCAACCGGTCATGACGGCGGCATGGCATCGACGGACCGTTGGCCTTCACCACCGGACGAAGCGAGGGCGGGACCGTAGCCTCCCGGGCAACAGCCGAGCGGACAGGCCCACGGCGCGTCTTCTTCGTGCCTTCGTGATGGAAAAAGCGCCCATCCCTCTCCCCGCACCAGCCTTTCCGCTCGGCCGTGCCCCATCCCCGCTTGGGGCGCCGGATCCGCCGCGGCGTCCTGATGGAGGCACAGCGCCGCGGATCGCGCGACCGGCCTGGTTTCCCTGGCCAAAAGCCCGCCCGTGCCCTGGATGAGGCAGGATGCCCAGCGTCGCGGCATGGGTTAACGGCGGGGTTTTGCAACGATACCCCCCGAATCCCGCATTGGTCCGTAACAAAACCCCCGGCTTTCCGCATGGTTCTGCAACGGATGACCGAATTCCCACCACTTAAAGTGAAATCTCAGGAGTGCCATTTTCGCACAGGATTTCAAGACTATCCCGTCCCAACTCGCAGCGAAATCTCAACTCCGGCGACAACCCGCATTCTCGCCAACCGCGCCAAATCAGAAATGAGACGGTTTTGTTAACCCCTGCCCACATCCTGAGCAAATCGGCCTCCGATCAAGGTTTTTGGCCGGCCAAACCCCTCCGCTCCGCCCTGCAAGCGCATTTTCCTTGGCGCCGAGGCTGCGTTAGGACCAAGAACAAAGAGACAACCAATGGCCAGAACCGATGCCAGACACACGCCATTTCGCCCCTTCCAACCCACCTCCGCCCCCGGAAACGGACACCCGAGCGGCGTGGGCGGGAAGGCGGATGGTGTGGCAAGGGCGATTTTCGAACGTCGACATGCGAAACCCGGTCCGCCTCCAGTGGAGCGAACCTGCTCGGCTTGGATGCCGGACAGAGCGCATGCAGATTCGGGGACGTGGACCCAAGGTGGGATTGGGCATTGTGGTTTGTGCCCCAAACCCGCGTCCGGGCGGGTTGCTGCGTCCGCAAAGGTTAACCACGGAGAACACGAAGGACCACGGTGATCCACGGAGGCGTGGTGGCCTCGTCGGGGGCATGGGGTTTGCCGCCAGTGTAGGGGAGGGATCGTTCAAATCGCCTCGCGGCGAGGCGGACCGGCCGGCGTACGCCCCGGTATGGCCGGTCGGGACAATGGCAGCGCCACAACGCCTCCGTGGATCACCGTGGTCCTTCGTGTTCTCCGTGGTTAATCTTTGCGAACAGCGCCACGGGCACGGGCGCGGACCGGGGGGGGGGGGGCCAAACCTGAACCACGCCGTCCGGACGGCGGTTCGGATGTCGGGGAAAAGGCCCGACATGAAGTTGCGCGAGCGTGTCTTTCCTGTCCAGTGCCTGGATCGGCGGCTCCGTTCGCATCGGATGCCGGTCGACGCACGATACAGGCATATCCAGGCAGCGACCCGCGCTCCCGCGCCGAGGCCGACCGATCGCGCCATCCAGCCGCACAGCCCCCCACATCCCCATCCGCTCGGCTTTCCCGGCAGCACCGGTCGAACCCGCTCGATTCTAAGCCGACGCGTAAGAACAGGTGCTTCATCGGGTGTAGAGCACGCGTCTTTCCCCATTGTGGGGGGCGAAGGCCCACGATCCACGACTTTGCTGATTTCAACACTGCAAGACGTGGATGGCGGGCCTCCGCCCACCATGACGTGGAGAGGCACGTACTCAACACCAAATGGCGCGCTCAATCTTGCGCGTTCTCTAATCCAACAACCGCCGCAAAACCGAAGCCGGATCGTTCAGGAACGCCCGCGTCACCCGCACATGCTCCAGGTCGTTCCACTCCGCCACCGCAAGCGCCCCATCCCGAGCCTCCAGGATCACCGCCCCCGGCAGAGCCAGCAGGATCGGCGAGTGGGTCGCGATCACGAACTGGCACCCGTCCGCCACAAGCGCCGCGATCAGCGCGATCAAAGCCAGCACCCGGGTCGGGGACAGCGGCGTTTCCGGCTCGTCCAGGAAATAGAGGCCGTTCGGTACCAGACGCGTGCGCAGCAGAGCCAGAAACGTCTCCCCATGCGATTGCGCGTCTGGGTCGGTGCCGTAACGGTCGGTCAGCGCCGCCCGTTGTGCGCGGGCCATGCCGGTCGCCTTGTCGCGGCCCCAGCCTTCCGGCAATTGGGAGAATTCCTGCTCGATGTCGGACAATTCGTCCATCTCATTGGCCAGACGGTTTGTGTAGCCGAACACGTCCTCGGCGCGCAGGAACAGCCTTGTGCGGGCATGACGGCGGCGGCTGAACACATAGCCGGACGCGAAGTCCCGAGCGGCGCGCAGGGTGGGATCGCGCATCAGGTCTCGGCTGCCGGCGGCGATGGCGTCCATCCCGGCGGCGATGCCTTCCAGCAGGGTGGATTTGCCGCTGCCGTTCTCGCCCACCAGGAAGGTGACGGGGGCGGTGAAGTCCAGCGTTTCCAGGTCGCGGATCAGGGGGACGGTCCAGGGGAACCCGTCCGCCTCGGTGGGTGGGGCGCGGTGGCGGCGGATGGAGGACAGGAAGATCATGCGACCGCATTCTTAACGGGGGGCGCGGGCATGTTAAGGGCGAATGACATGGCGCAATACCGTCAATCCGCTGTGGCGAGGCACCCCTGGGTCGTGCGAAGAGAGGGCCATGCCTCAACCCGGAGCGGACAAGGATTCGGCCACTGTCGCCGCCGAACTGATCGCGGTCATCGTCGCGGTGACCGACGGGCAGCCGCGCGTGCTGACGATCGACCGCGGCCAGGCGCTGCCGTCGGGGCCGTTCGTGTCGGGGCATCGGTCTTTGCAATCGGGCGTGCGGTCCTGGGTGGAACAGCAGACGCATCATCCGCTGGGCTATGTGGAGCAACTCTATACATTCGCGGATCGGGATCGCACGGGGGGCGAGTCGCAGCGCACGGTGTCGATCTCCTATCTCGGGCTGACCCGGGAAGCGCTGGTGTCGGGGGAGCCCGGGGTCGGCTGGCAAAGCTGGTATCGCTATTTTCCTTGGGAAGACCGGCGCCGGACGGGCGTGGTCCTGGGCGACGAGGCTTTGATGCAACCGCTGCTGGCCTGGGCCGATGGCACCGACGACGCCCGGCTGCGGCGGGATCGGCACCGGCGCACCGCGATCAATTTCGGCCTGGACGGAGAGCGCTGGAACGAGGAACTGATCCTGCAACGATACGAACTGTTGTGGGAGGCCGGCCTGGTTCCCGAAGCGGGGCGGAACGACGTGGCGCCGGGGGATGCCCCAGGGGCGCCCATGCTGCACGACCATCGCCGCATCCTGGCCACGGGAATCGCTCGGCTGCGGGCCAAGATCAAGTATCGGCCGGTGGTGTTCGAATTGATGCCGCCCGGATTTACTCTGTTGCAATTGCAACGCGCGGTGGAGGCTCTGGCCGGGCGTCTGTTGCACAAGCAGAATTTCCGGCGATTGATCGACCAGCAGGACCTGGTCGAGGAAACCGGAGGGGTCGCCACCGAAACCGGTGGGCGTCCGGCCAAGCTGTTCCGCTTCCGGGGCGAGGTGCTGGCGGAACGCGCGGTGGTCGGCACGAAATTGCCGCTCGTCCGGGCGGTGTGAGGCCGACGCCCGCAATCTTCCCCCGCGAGTCTTTCCCCTTGGGGGGCAAACCGCTAAACAAACCGACCACCCAAGCGGTCCAAGCACCGCCAACCGACCGGGAGAACGCCCATGTCCGACGCCTATATCTGCGACTTCGCGCGCACGCCAATCGGCCGCTATGCCGGCGCCTTGCGCGATGTGCGCACCGACGACCTTGCCGCGCATCCGATCAAGGCGCTGATGGCCCGCAATGGCTCCATCGACTGGGACGCGCTGGACGACTGCATCATGGGATGCGCCAACCAGGCGGGTGAAGACAATCGTAACGTCGCTCGTATGGCCGTGCTGCTGGCTGGTTTGCCCACCACCGTTCCTGGCGGCACCGTGAACCGTTTGTGCGGCTCGGGCCTGGACGCGGTCGGGACGGCGGCGCGCGCGATCAAGACGGGCGAGGCCGATTTCATGCTGGCCGGTGGCGTCGAGAGTATGACCCGCGCGCCGTTCGTCATGGGCAAGGCGACCGAAGCTTTCGGCCGCAACGCGGAAATCTACGACACCACGATCGGCTGGCGCTTCGTGAACGCGCAGATGAAGAAGGTCTACGGCACCGATGCGATGCCGGAAACCGGAGAGAACGTGGCCGAGGAGTTCCAGATTTCTCGCGCTGATCAGGACGCGTTTGCCTATCGCAGTCAGATGCGCGCCAAGAAGGCCCAGGAGAGCGGGTTTTTCGCCAAGGAAATCAGCGCCGTCACCATCAAGGGCCGCAAGGGCGATACGGTCGTCGATACAGACGAACATCCGCGTGGCGATACCACGATGGAGATGCTGGCCAAGCTGCGGACGCCGTTCCGCGATCCCGGCACCGTCACCGCGGGCAACGCGAGCGGTGTCAATGATGGGGCGGCCGCGCTGATCCTGGCCTCCGAGGATGGGATCCGTCGCCATGGCCTGACGCCGCGGGCGCGGGTCGTTGCGATGGCGACCGCTGGTGTGCCGCCTCGGATCATGGGTATCGGGCCGGCTCCCGCGGTGCAGAAGCTGCTGGCCAAGACCGGGCTGTCGATCGGGGATATCGACATTATCGAACTGAACGAGGCGTTTGCCAGCCAGGGTATCGCGGTGCTGCGCCAGTTGGGTCTGGCGGACGATTCCGAGCATGTGAACCCGCATGGTGGCGCCATCGCCCTGGGCCATCCGTTGGGAATGTCGGGTGCTCGTCTGGCCCTGACGGCGGTCAACGCGATGGAGACCCTGGGCACGAAGCGCGCCATCGTGACGATGTGCATCGGCGTCGGGCAGGGGATCGCGGCGCTGATCGAGCGGGTCTGATTGGATTTTGACCTATCCAGCCGGCCTGGTCGCAGGACCGGGTCGGTTGGGTGACGGAAGTATGGCGGCGGGAGAAAAACCTCCCCCTCCCGCAAGGGGAGGGGGAGGATTTTCTCCATCGCTCTGGATTTCGGGGAGCCCGATGTGGCCCCCCGTTGTCCTTATATAAGTGCGACTACCGAGCCTCGGTCCAGCTTTCCGCGAAGGCCAAAGCGCTGGTGCTGAACGGGCGTTCCTCGCGGACCCGCGGCCAGGACTTGCCTTTGGCTTGCACACCGTTGCGAACCACGCGGGTGCCCAGGGCCGGGATCAGCACCGTGCTCAGGCCGTATTTCCGCGGGTTCGGTTCGGCGTTCGGAAATGTGTGGATCAGCAGCGGGTCGCCGATATCATGCCAGGTCAGGGCGATTTCTTCGTCCCGCGCATCGACATGCTCGGTCCAGAAGTATTTCGGATCGCCGGACTTCCAGAACTCGGCATCGGTGACGGCGATCGAGGTATCGGCCAGTTCCGGGTTCAGCATGCCCTGGACGGTCGATTGCAGCCAGCGGGTCATGGCGATGTTGTCGGAGTATATGCGCCAGCCGCTCCCGGTCAGCTCGCTTTTCATGAACAGCACATGGCCCGGGCCGGCGCCGGACATCAGGATCCGCCAATAGCTGGCATTGGTGGTAATCGGGCCGTCATCGGTTTCGCTGAGTCGGATAAACGGGTTTTCGCCCGTGACGATCACGCGGTTCGGGTCTGCGACGCTCATGGTTTTCTCCTCCTGGTCACCTGACGGTGGTGGGTCTCTGCTAACACGGAACCGCGGTCCCGGTCAGCCCAGGCCAGACCCGTGGCGAGCGCTATCCTTGATGCAGCGCCCGGAACAGCGCATTCAGGTCCCGGAATGGCGTCGCGGCGGCGACCTGGGTGAACGTGCCGGATTCCTTGATCTCGCGCGCGGCGCTCAGGAAGCCGGTCAGGGCGGCGCGGGCCAGTCCGCTGCCGACGCTGGCGCGTTTGATCCCGATTTTGGTCAATGCCGCGAGGTCCGGCTGCCAGGCGGACAGGGCGACAAACACGGCCACCGGGCGGTCGACTTCCCGCACCAATGTCTCCAGATCTTCACGGGTCGGCAGGCCGGGGGCGGCGAGGACATTGGCGCCGGCCTCCTGGTAGGCCTGCAGGCGGCGGATGACGTCGCGGAGTTCGCCCCGTCCATGCATATAGGTATCGCAGCGCGCGGTCAGCACGAAGCGACCATCGGCGGTCTCGGCTGCTGCCCCGATCCGCTCCGCCGCCAGCCCGATGTCGTAGGTCGGCGAGTCGGCGCGACCGGTCGCGTCCTCGATGGAGCCGCCGGCGATGCCGAGTGCCATGGCCAGCGCGATCGTCTCGGCGACGGCCGCCGGGGCATCGCCGAAGCCGTTCTCCAGATCGGCCGTGACCGGAATGGCGACCGCGGCGGCGATGCGGCCCAGACTTTCCAGCATCTCGGTGCGGGTGATCAGGCCTTGCGCATCCGGCCGGCCGGTGGAGAAGGCAAGTCCGGCCGAGGAGGTTTCGATTGCCGGAAATCCCATATGCGCGATCAGGCGCGCGGTGCCGACATCCCAGGCGTTGCCGCAGAGCAGGACGCCCGGGTTGCGGTGCAGTTCATGCAGGGTCGCGGCTTTGGTCATGGAATGAATCCCCGATGGTGGAGTCGCAGCAACGCGCCGTCCGAGCCTTCGGTCCGCGATGGCACAACCGTTCGGCGGATCGTGGGTTCGTACGAACCCGGATCACGCTCGACAGGTTTCACGACCGGGTCAAGTCACCGCGAGGTTTCATGGCGGGTGCCGCTCACTCGGGTGCCAAAAGGCGCGATCGTTCCTTGGCGCCGCGGAAGACGGTTTGATCCGGTCTGGGCGGTCACGCGGCGCGGACCCCGCTCAGGAAATGGGCGACCTCGCTCTTCAGGTTGCGGGATTGCTGCGACAGGGCACCCGCTGCTCCCAGCACTTCGGTCGCCGCCGATCCGACATCGGACGATGCATCGCTCACCCCGGCAATCCCCCCGGTGACCTCATTGGTTCCCTGCGCCGCCTGGGCAACACTGGATGCGATTTCGCGAGCGGCCGCACTTTGCTCTTCGACAGCCGATGCGATGGTGCCGGCGATCGCCGTCAGCTCGTCCACCGTCGCGGCAATGGCGCGGATAGCATCCACCGAGTCGCCGCTCGCACGCTGAATGTCCTGAATTTGCGCACGAATGTCCTCGGTTGCCGTCGCGGTCTGGTTGGCCAGCGACTTCACCTCGCTGGCCACGACCGCGAAGCCCTTGCCATGTTCCCCGGCGTGCGCGGCCTCGATCGTCGCGTTGAGCGCGAGCAGGTTCGTCTGACCGGCGATGGTTTCGATCAGCCGGACCACCTCGCTGATACGGCCAGCCGAATCGGCAAGCGCGCTCACGGTTGCGTTGGTGCGCTGTGCCTGCTCCGACGCGGCGATGGCGATCCGGGCGGACCGGTCGGCCTGGCCGCCAATCTCGCTGATGGAAGCAAGCAACGCCTCGGTTGCGGTTGCCACCGTCTGCACGTTTCGCGACGCCTGCTCCGATGCGGCGGACACCGAGATCGCCTGGTTGGATGCCGTCTCCGCCGTTTTCGACATGGTCCCGGCGGTCGCCTGCATGTCGTTTGCCGCGTCGGCGACGGCGATTACGATCCCACCGATGCTCCGCTCGAACCGATCCGACAGCGCCAGCATCGTCGCGCGCTGTGTCCGCGCCGCTTCCACCTTCGCCAATTCCTGTTCGGCCCGTAATTTCTCGGTTTCGACCATGTTGTGCTTGAAGACGCCGACGGCGCGGGCGATGTCGCCGACCTCGTCGCGTCGCTCGACTTCCGGGATCGTGACCTCGGTATCGCCGCGGGACAGACGCCCCATCGCCTCGATCATGCGCATCAAGGGGCGGATAAGGCGGCGGGCAAGGAAGATGGCGACGACGACGCCGACCGAGACGACCAGCAGCGATCCGATGGTCAGGTCGCGTCGCGCTGCCGCGACGATCGCCGCGTAGTCCGACATGTCCTTGATCAGTTCCAGGGCCGCCACCGGCTGCCCGGCAAAGTTCCTGATCACACCGACATAGATCGCCACCGGCCGGCCGCCCATCGTGTCGTTGCGGGTGATGGAGTCGCCCGCCAGCACCTTCTGCAACTCTCCGGGGCGGGTCAGGGTCCGTTCGGAAAACGTGGCCCCCAATGTGTTGAACGCTTCGCCGTTGGGCACTTGCAGGGCGACATCCAGACCCGTCCGCTGCTTCAACCGATCGAGAAACGACTGATTCAGCATGATGCCGACATCCACCAAGGCCAGGACCTTGCTGTCGCGCAGGATCGGCGCGGACGACCATATCGTCAGGATGTCGCGTCTGGGTTCGATGCCGGAGACCGTTTTGCCAGTCTCACTCGCGGTCACGATCGTCTTGCGCCGCGCGGAGATATCGTCGCCGAACGCCTTCGGATCGTGCAGGCGCAGGAAGACCGTGGCCGGCGGCAGGTCGAGATTGGTGACCGTGACCCCCTCTTCCCTCAGCACCTGATGCGCGGGCGTCAGCAGGCGGATGGCCGCATCGCGGTCGCGACGCTCGATCGCGTCCGCGACTGGCGGCAGAGCGGCGATCATCCGGCCGACGACGCGGGCCGTGCGGGTCTCATAGTCGATAGCGGTGATCGCGGTTTGGTATTGCTGCTCGAGTTGCTGGCTGCTGGCCATATCGACCAACGGGGCCAGCTGAAGTCCGGAATAGGCGGTCAGGAGGATCCCGGACGCGGCGACCATGCCACTCATGATGACGATCAGATAGGTCTGGATAGAGCGAATTCGTGGCATCGCGTGTCTCGCGTTCGGTGCCGCCGTGCATGGGGCGGAGCCGAAACACGCTACCGGGGACTGGTTAACAATCGGTTTGCGACACCCCCGTCAGGGTTCAGTCCGGGCGTGGCTGGACATCATCGTGGCGGGTGTCGTTGCCACGTAAAATCCCAGGATGCCGGGCCTCGGGATACCAAAGGATGGCACCCCGGAGGCCGCGATGGCGATCCGGGTGGCTCGCCATCGCGCGCGTCAATCAGCGGGTCTTCGGTATTTCGAACCCGGCGTCACGCTCCACATGCCGCACGATGGATGTCAGGTCGTCCTTGGCTGCCCCCTTCTGCATGGCGTGCTTGAAGACCAGCCGAGCCGCCTGGCAGACCCACATGGGGACGCCGAGTTCCTCGCCCTGGGCGATGGCCAGGTCGATATCCTTCATCAGGATATGCATCTCGGCGCCGAAATCGAAGCTGCGGGTCAGCACCGCGAGGGGGAATTTCGCCTCGGTGGCACTGTTCCGTCCGCTGCCGGCATTGATCGCGGCCAGCATCACCTCGGGGTCGAGCCCGCCTTTGGCGCCCATCACGAACGCCTCCGACGTGGCCGCCAGGGCGACCGCGGACAGGATGTTGTTGGTCAGTTTCAGCACCTGCGCGGCGCCCGGCTTATCGCCGGCCACCGTCAGCGTCTTGCCCCAGAGCGAGATCATCGGCCACACGCGCTGCACCGCGGCGGGATCGCCGGACACCATGACCGACAGGGTGCCAGCTCGTGCGCCAGGGGGACCGCCGGAAATCGGGCAATCCACCACGGTCACGCCCTGGGTGGCCATGGTCTGCTCGATCTCTTTCACGAAGGGCACGCCGATGGTGCAGGTGTTCATCAGCAGCTTCATCGCCTTGCCCTGGGTCAGCCCGTCCGGTCCGAACGCGACAGCGCGGAAGGCGGCCAGGGTGGGCAGGGAGACGAACACGATCTCACACTGATCGGCCAGGTCCTTCGGCGACGTCGCGCGTCTCGCCTGGCGTCGCAGCAACGGTTCCATGGCGGCTTCGTTGATGTCGTAGATGGTCAGGCTGTGGCCACCGTCCAGCAGCCGGCCGGCCATGGGCAATCCCATGTTGCCGACGCCCAGATATCCCGCTTCCATGGATCGTTCTCCTTGCCGTTTGTTCGGATGCGCGAGCCTCGCATGTTGTCGGGGATTTTGCACGGCAGGCCGGCCATCCCCGGCTTGCCGCGCCGGTCGAGAGAAAGTCGTGGATGCTGGGCCTCCGCCCACCAGGACGGCGTTGGGCGTCCGTGTTCCAAGTGGAGCGGTTATTTCCGGACGACTCCTAGCCAACGCCCGAGCCTGTCGGTCAATGTTTCGGCCGGCTGGTGGAACCGCCCCGATCCTCCCAATCCACCCATTCCACGTCATGCGCCGCGAGGTAGTCATCCACCGCCGCTTCCACGGTCGGGCAGAACCGCTCTTCACCAAAACGAGCGAACAACCCGAATCGCTTCAACTTATCCTTCACCGGGTCCTTCAATTCGGCGAACCGCAATTCGATCCCGGCCGAACGGAGGGTCTCATCCAGTTCGGCCAGGGCGTCCGCCGAGGTGACATCGACGCTGGTCATCGGTTCGGCCGCGACAACCAGCCAGCGCACCGGGGTGGGGGATGCCGCCACCGCTGCCAGGACCCGCTCCTGAAACCACTCGGCATTGGCGAAGAACAGCGGCGCGTCCCAGCGAAACAGCACCAGGCCAGGGATCAGGCGAGCCGCTGGATACCGCGTGATGTCGTGATACCCTTTCACCCCGTCCGCGCGACCGAGTACCGCGGTATGTGGCCGCCACCCGTCCCAGAGGAATTCGATCACCGCGATCACGATCGCCAGACCGATGCCGGGAATCGCGCCCAGCACCGCCACCCCGACGAAACATCCGATCGACAGCCAGCATTCCCATTGCTGAATCCGGTAGATGCGCCGTAGATCGGCAATCTCGACCATGCCGATCGCCGCGGCGATGACCACCGCCGCCAGCGCCGTCGCCGGCAGGTATCGCAGCAGGTCCGGCGCCGCCATCAACAGCACGGCGACGGAGACGGCACCGACGACTCCGGTCATTTGCGTCTTGGCACCCGCTGCCTCCGCCACCGGTGTCCGCGAGGCGCTGGAGCTGACCGGGAAGCCCTGAAAGAACCCGGCGGCCAGATTGGCGGCGCCGAGGGCCACCATCTCCTGATTGGGGTCGACATAGGTGCCGGTCCGCGCGGCGTAGGAGCGTGACAGCACGCTGGTATCGGCGAACGAAACCATCGCCACGGCGCAGCCACCAACCACGACCGGTATCAGGTCGCTGAATGTGATCCAGGGAATGGCGAACATCGGCAGGCCTTGCGGCAGAGAGCCGAGCACGGCGACATGGGCGGTGGCGGCCAGGTCGAACCCACCAACAATCACGGTCGCGCCGATCACCGCGATCAGCACGCTCGGCAGGCGCTGATACCGTTTCAGCAGCAGGATGATGCTCAAGGTGGCGGCGCCGATCAGGAACGCCACCCAGTTGGCCTGGCCGTTCCATACTGCCTGACCGAGCGCCCAAAGGCTGCTCAAAGGTCCTTCCGCGTCGATCGTGATGCCGAACAGTTTCGGCAATTGACTGACCAGCACGGTGAGCGCGATGCCGTTCATGTAGCCATAGCGGATCGGTTTCGACAGAAGCTCGGTGATGAACCCCAATCGCACCAGGCCTGCCAGAACACAGACGAGGCCGGATACGATGCCCATCATGCTGGCCAGCGCCACGGCGCGCAGCGGATCGCCGCCGGATAGCGGCACCACGACCGCCAGGATCAGCGCCGCCAGTGACGAATCCGGCCCCAGAACGAGGATTCGGCTCGGTCCGAACAGCGCATAGGCCAGCAGCGGGATGACCGTGGCATAGAGCCCGTACACGCCCGGCACCCCGGATGCCACGGCATAGGCGACACCCACGGGAACCAGAATCGCTGTCAGCGCCAATCCGGCCACCAGATCGCGCGGCAGCCAGGCGAGTTCGTATCGGCGCAGCATCTCGAACCCGGGGACCCATCCGATCCACCCAGCTTCGCCCGCGGCCCTGCGAGCGCGGATGATGCGGCCCTTTGTGGGTTCGGACGGCGGTGGATTCGCTTCGGTCATGTGGTCGCAGTTCACCTCCTGGTTCGGGCGTGCCGTGTTATCAGGCGGGTCGGGTGAACGCCCTTTTATTGTGATCCGGGCGATCCCGCCGACGACCGGCGCGATTCGCGCGATGGAAGAAAATTCTCCCCCTCCCCTTGCGGGAGGGGGTTGGGGGGAGGGGTTTTCACGCGATGTCTGCGTGGTTTCACCCCTCCCCCCGCCCCCTCCCGCAAGGGGAGGGGGAGAATTTTCTCCACTCTTCATTAACGGCATACCGCAACCGGTCGCAGCGGGCCCGCACCCGCCAGACCATGACAACCGCCGCCTCCTATGCGCACACTGCGGGGCCAAAAATGGTCGTGCCGGCCGGCCACGCGACCGCTCGGCCCACGAAAAGCAACGGGATGCGCCCATGACCTTGACCCTCGACACACGCCTTCGCATCGGTCTGCAGACCATCCATCGCCGCACCGAGCCCGCGACCGGCCCCTGGCTGCCATCCATCGACGAACTGGTGGAGCGGGTGCAACTGGTCGATCGCTGTGGCTACGATTCGATTTGGGTCGGCGACCATATCTCCTTCCCGATCCCGATCCTGGACCCGATGCTGCAACTGGCGCAGGCCGCCGTGGCATCGCGCCGGCTGATGCTGGGCACGTCGGTCCTGCTGCTGCCGCTGCGCCATCCGACTCCGGTCGCCAAGCAGGTGCTGACCCTGGATCACCTGACCGAGGGCCGCCTGATCCTCGGTGTCGGCGTCGGCGGCGAATTCCCCAACGAATACGCCGCCTGCGACGTGCCGCATAACGAGCGCGGCGCCCGCCTGTCCGAAGGCGTCCAGGTGCTGCGGAAATTCTTCAGCGGCGAGGCGGTCTCCCACCACGGCAAATTCTACGGCCCGTTCGAGGACGTGCCGATGCGCCCGCCGCCGCGCCAACCCGGCGGCCCGCCGATCTGGTTCGCCGGCCGGAAGGAGGCCGCGTTGCGCCGCATCGGGCGCCTCGGCGACGGGTTCCTGGCCTATGTCATCAGCCCCGACATGTATCGCGCCGCGCTGAACACCATCGACACCGCGGCCGAACAGGCCGGGCGCGGCACCATCCCGTTCGGCACCGGCCATCTGCTGTTCACCCGCCTGGACAAGACCTACGAGCAAGCCCTGGACCGCGCGACGGAAACCCTGTCCGTCCGTTACGCCATGGATTTCCGCAAGGCTGCCCAGCGCTATTGCGCCCTGGGCACGCCGGAACAGGTTGCCGAAACCATCCGCGCCTTCTACGCCGCCGGGGTCCGCCACATCGCGTTGGACCTGCTCGGTCCCTACGAGGAGCGTCACGAACAGATCGAATGGTTCGCGCGCGATGCCCTCCCGTTGCTGCGAGACCTGACAGCGGCGTAATCTGCGCCGTGTTGCGGCCGGCCCTGGGATCACATCCTGGTGCCGGCCGTCAGGAAAGGGCGACGGTGGCGGCCCGCCTTGCCACGATATCGAGGGAGAGACACCAATGAAGCTGGCATTTTTCGACGATTTCAAACTCGGCGTGGTGAAGGGCGACAACATTGTCGACGTTTCCGCGGCCGTCGCGGACATCCCGCATACCGGTCCGGGCGACCTGATGAGCGGCCTGATCGCGCGCTGGGATGCCTATAAGGGCAAGCTGGAAGCCGCGGTTGCCGCCGGTGCCGGCGTGGCATTGTCCGGCGTGCGCATTCGCCCCCCGGTGCCCAAGCCCGGCAACATCGTCTGCATGGCGGTGAACTACATGGAAAACGGCACCCTGCCGAAAAAGCCGCAGATCAACGCCTTCCACAAGGCGGCGACCGCGGTGATCGGGCCGAACGACACCATGGTGCTGCCGGACGAACCCGCGACCATCTTCGAAGGCGAGGCCGAAATGGCCCTGGTCATCGGCAAGCGCGCGTCGAACGTGCCGGCGGCTCAGGCCATGAGCTACATCTTCGGCTACATGAACTTCATCGATGGCTCCGCCCGTGGCCTGCCATCCGCCGGCTTCTTCGCCATGAAGTCCCGCGCCACCTTCTGCCCGATCGGCCCGTTCCTGGTGACCGCCGACGAAGTCGCCGATCCGCAGAACCTGCCGGTGAAACTGTGGGTGAACGGCGAGTGTAAGCAGGACTTCAACACCAACGACATGGCGCACCAGATTCCGCGCTGCATCGAATGGGCGTCGTCCGTTCATACGCTGGAGCCCGGTGACATCCTGGCCACCGGCACCAACCATCGCGGCCTGTCCAGCTTCATGGATGGCGACGTGGTGGAACTTGAAGTCCAGGGGCTCGGCCGGCTGAAGTTCAACGTGAAGGACGAACTGAAGCGCACCTGGTCGCGGGAGACGCGTCAGGACCGCAAGGAGAAGGGTCAGGACGGCCCGACGACGCAGTTGACTGGCAAATACGCGCCCACGGCTTGATATCGGGAGCCTGATATGCCGGCAGCTTGGCTGGTGGTGCGTGCGACGGTCGCGGAAGCGGCCGATCGCGCGGGCTTCGATCATTGGTATCGGACGGAACATTTGCCCGATGCGATGAAGGCGTTCGGCGTTTCCACGGCCTGGCGCGGATGGAGCCAGCAGGATCCCTCCGTGCACTGCGCCCATTATCGGTTCGAGTCGGCGGAGACTCTGGACGCGGTGATGGGCGGGCCGGCGATCCAGGCTCTGATCGTCGAGTTCGACCGGGTCTGGGGCGGGAAGGCGACCCGGACGCGGGAGGTTATGGTGGTCGGGGACGAGATTGGCGTAGGGTAGGGGCCGATACGGAACCCAATTGAGAGCCAGCGGGGGTATGATGCGATGGCCGACGGGCATGCGCATCATACCCCCGTATGTGTCCCGGAACGGTCGGGTCGACTATGAAGCGCTCGCCCTGACAGTCAGGATTGCACGCAATTATAGCGGCGGCGGTCTTTTTCTCGTGACACGAACTGAGCAACCTTGCCGTATTTCGCGCAATGCTCGTCGGCGATGCGAAGGTTGTTGGTGTCGTTGCTGAAGAATATCCGCTCCAACGTCACCCCGGCGGCGTTGCCGTTCTCTATTCTGACACCCAACATGCCTTCGCCGCTGGGCGCATTGCGATCGGTGGCGGCGATCATCGGCTTTTCGTCGGTTTGTTTCAGTGCCGCGTAAACGGCGCGATCGATAAGGCCATCGACCGGGAGCTGGTTGGCCTGCTCAAATTTCTTGATCGCATCGCGGGTTCGGGGGCCGGCGACGCCGTCAGGCCGTCCGACATTGTATCCCTTGGCATTGAGAAGTGCCTGAACTTCTGAAACGATGACCGGCGTTTCGGTCATCGGCACCGACGAGGGCGGTGCTTGCTGAGGCGCGGGCGGTGGAACGCATCCGGTCAACAGCACACCGAAATCCAGGATAAAATACATATTTTTCATTACGATCCTTGCTGCCCTGTACAGTCGCATACCGAAGTTCCTACCAGACTGTCATCAAAACACACGCCCCAATCCCGGCCAAACGGGCGCGATCCTCGCCACCAACCGTGCCTATCTGGCCCTCAGCCGGTGCGATATCGCGGCGGCCCGCCGGCTCTACGACATGGCGATGGCGTTAAAGAAACCGCCCTATCTGGAGTATTTCGACCGCCACCTGACCATGCTCGACGGCGTGATCCTGTGGGGGGAGGGGGACCTGATCGGCGCCGAGGAGCGGTTCCTGTCGGTCGAAGCCTTTGTGCTGGGGGACACCGCGCTGACCTATCGCAGTCGCTTGCTCGAATTCCGCAATCAGCCGGAGGAAGCCGCGCGCCTCGCGACCAAGGCGGCGTTCCTGAAGACGATCCGCAATGAGCATCCGGACCTGATGGGCAGTGTGTTCTGGGTGGATCCGATCCGCGGCGGCATGAAGCGCCGCTGATCCTGCGATCAATCCCCAACCCCGCTCGGCCAAGCGGGGTTGAGGAAGCGCTGGAACTCCAGCAGGTAGCCGTTCGGATCGCGCGCAAAGAAGCCGTAGATGTTGAAGGCGGGTTTGTGCTCTGGCGGGCCTTCGGGGTGTACGCCTTGTGCGAGCAAGTGCCGGTGCCACGCATCTACGTCTGGCGTGACAAAAGTAATGACCACGCCCTTCGGCTCCACGTAGCGGCCGGGCCGAACCCGGCAGACGCCGAGAAATCCCGTGGCCCCCATGCGGAAGATCTCGCACCCGCCCTGGTTCAGCACCGGCGATAGACCGAGCACGGTGCCATAGAAATGAGTCGTGGCGTCCAGGTCCTCCGTGTAGACCCAGACGACGGATTGATCGATCGGCGGATGCGCCATGCTTTTTCTCCAGACGGTCGTGGTGCTCTGATGTCCACGATGCCTTGTAAACCGACTTGAACGCTCGGCCGGAACCAATGAAACCGTAACACGGCGCACATCGCCGAGACGACTGTCCAAAGGACCAATCCGTAGCGTGTGATCCGCCACCCTCCAGCACGTGAGTGCGAAGGACCACCCCACCCGACCCCTGGCCCCAACGCCCAACCACATCACCCTGTCCGCCTCCCCCGCCGACGGACGGAGGAAACCCATGATCTTACCCCCAGATCCTCGCGATATGCGAGCAGATCGGTGGTCGCTCACGCCCGACCGAAATCACCGGGTGGTGGATTATCGGCTGACTCGGACGCGCGAGGTTACGGTGGTCGGGGATGAGGTCGGCGTGGGGCAGGGACGGATGTCCTGCCAAGCTCCATGCTATCCAAAACGGCCTACCGCCGGGCCGTAACAGGGTCGCTTTTCGCGCGGGGCACCAGCGCGCCGGGTTGGCAAAGTCTAATATCTTGCCGAGTCTGCTCGCATGATACTACCTAATTCGGTACTATCACGCGGATACGGAGCGAGCTTTATGGACATCACGAAAGACATCCAGCCGATGACGTTCTTCCGCAACCATTCGGCGGAAGTCTTGCAGCACCTCAAAGCCACAGGACGCCCGGTGGTGCTGACGGTAAACGGCAAGGCCGCCGCGGTCGTGCAGGACGCCGAATCCTATCAGCACCTTCTGGACCTCGTGGCCGAGGCAAACGCCGCCGAGGGCATTCGTCAGGGTCTGGAAGATCAAAAAGCCGGACGTACCCGCTCGGCACGAACCGTATTCGACGAACTTCGTGCCGAACATGGCATACCGCGTTGAACTGACCGAACGGGCGGAACGCGATCTGCGGCGCCTGTATCTGACGATCAACGCAACGCATTCGACGCAGGCTCGGACTTGGTTCCTTGGGCTGGAGGACGCCAGCCTGCATCACGCGCTGTATGGGCGTGGGCGAAACGTCTATCGGATCATCCACGCAATCGACGAACCTGGGCAGACCGTCACGGTCCTGCATATCCGACATGGGGCGCGAGGTGCCTTCATAATAGTGCCGTCACGAACGCGATAACCGCCCCTTCTTCATTGCTGAGCGGCTGGCACGCAAGGTGATGTGGTCACATCCAGTCGTCCGGATGCCACCCCACCCTTGACCCACCGCCCAACCACGTCACTCTGTCCGCAACCCACCCAACGACGGACGGAGGAAACCCAGTGCCCGACCCCCAGATCGCAGCGATACGCGAGCAGATCGCCAGCCGCCCACGCCCCGCGGAAATTGCCGAAATGCGCACCGGCATCGATGCCCGCGGCCTCGCCAACAAGCTGCCGGCCGACGTCACGGTGCAGAAAGTGACCGCCAACGGCGTGCCCGCCGAATGGACCTCCACCCCGTCCGCCGCCCAGGACACGGTGATCCTGTATCTGCATGGCGGCGGCTACGTCATCGGCTCGCTCGACAGCCACCGCCATATGGTCGCGGAAATCGGCCGAGCCTCCAAGGCGCGGACCCTGGCGGTGGATTATCGTCTGGCGCCGGAGCATCCGTTTCCGGCCGCCGTCGATGACACCGTCGCGGCCTACCGGTTCCTGCTCGACAGCGGCATCAAGCCGAACCGCGTCGTGGTCGCGGGCGACAGCGCCGGCGGCGGCCTGGTGGTCGGTGCGATCCTGGCCATCCGCGCCGCCGGCCTGCCCGCGCCGGGTGCGGCCTGGTGCATCTCCCCCTG
Organism: Nitrosovibrio sp. Nv4; assembly: GCA_943330455.2. Lineage (GTDB taxonomy): Bacteria > Pseudomonadota > Alphaproteobacteria > Acetobacterales > Acetobacteraceae > Rhodopila. Next base: position 35,534 of record CALQHT020000019.1, read on the forward strand.
GGTGGACATGGAGGCTTTGGGCGCCTCCTTCACCGACCGGGCGGCGAGCGATCCCACGGTGCAGAAGGCCGGCATTCAGTTCATGGCGCAGCAGTATCTGGGTGGCGCCAATCCGCGCTCGCCCTTCGCCGCGCCGATATACGGAGACCTGAAGGGCCTGCCGCCGATGCTGATCCAGGTCGGCGCCTGCGAGACCCTGCTTGACGACTCGCTGCAACTGGCGCGTCTGGCCGGCATGGCCGACGTGCCCGTCGATCTGCAGATCTGGCCCGAAATGATCCATATCTGGCACATCTACCACCCCGCTCTGGACGCCGGCCGGCGCGCCATCGCAGCGGGCGGGGCTTTCGTTCAAAAAACCTTGCAAGGAGCATAAGGGATGATCCGTTTCGATAACCGCGTCGCCATCGTCACCGGGGCCGGCGTTGGCCTCGGCCGTTCGCATGCGATGCTGCTGGCCTCCCGCGGCGCCAAGGTCGTGGTGAACGATCCCGGCGGATCGGTCGACGGCTCGGGCGGCGCCACCGCGGTCGCCGACACCGTCGTCGCGGCCATCAAGGCAGCGGGCGGGGAGGCAGTCGCCTCTTATGGCTCCGTCTCCGACGCCAAGGCGGCGCAGGGCATCATCGATACCGCGATGGACACCTGGGGGCGGGTCGACATCCTGGTCAACAACGCTGGCATCCTGCGCGACAAGGCGTTCAACAACATGACGTTGGAGGAGTATGAGCTCGTCAACGCCGTGCATCATTTCGGCACCGCCTATTGCACCAAGGCCGCCTGGCCGATCATGCGCAAGCAGGCGTATGGGCGCATCGTGGTGACGACATCCGGTTCCGGCACCGTCGGCAATTTCGGCCAGGCCAACTACGGCGCCGCGAAGATGGCGGTGAACGGCCTGATCAACGTGTTGCGGCATGAGGGTGCGAAATACAACATCCGCTGCAACGCGATTTCGCCCTCCGCCTGGACGCGCATGACGGAAACCCTGCTGCCGCCGGATGTCGGGCAGTGGATGAAGCCGGAACTCGTGTCCCCCATGGTCGCCTGGCTGTGCAGCGAGGAATGCGACCAGAATGGCGAGATCATGGCCGCGACCGCCGGCGGCTATGCGCGCGTGCAGTATTTCGTCACCGATGGCGCGCAGTTCGATCCGGCAGAACCGGTCACGATCGAGATGATCCAGGACAGCCTGGACAAGATCCGCGACCTGGATACCGCGATGCCGTATTTCGGTATGTTCGGCACGGTGGAAAAGAAGCTGCGGGCGATGGGCCGCATCAAGTAGGCAACGACAGCGACGAACCGGGCCGGGGCATGATGAAAGTGCCGCGGCCCGACCGGTCGGCGATAAAGTCGCCTGGTATGATACCGACAACCCTAACCATTGACCGATGCAACGTCCCCTATGTCATTGCCGAGCTTGATTAGGCAATTTGGGGTTTGTCGGCAGAGGGCGGGTTGCCTCATTGGGTCCGGCGATGACGAGGGGGCGTTGCACCGGTCGGCTGGTATGGCGCACGGGAAAAAACAAAATGCCAGGGTGGCCTGCCGTGCCAAGCGGTGGTGAAACCGCTCCGGCCTCGATAGGGAGCATTGTTTCGTGTTTGCACGTCTGCTGAAAACCATGCTCGTCATGGGCGCGCTGGCATTCATGACCGCCAGCGCTTTCGCGCAAGGCACCGGCACCTGGCCCAACCGGCCGGTGAAGGTGATCGTCAATTTCGGGCCCGGCGGATCCGCCGACAACTCCATGCGCCCGTTTGCCGAACGCCTGTCCCGATCCCTCGGCCAACAATTCGTCATCGAAAACAAAGGCGGCGCCTCCGGTGCGCTCGGCCTTGAAGCCGCCGCCCGGTCCGCGCCGGATGGCTACACGTTTGTCGTGACGCCGGCGCTGTCGGTGACCATCCTGCCGCATCTGCGCAAGCTGCCCATCGACATCTTCAAGGACCTGACCCCGGTCACGCAATTCACCGACGGCACCTTGCTGTTCGCGGTGCATTCGTCGGTGCCGGCCAATTCCGTGCAGGAATTCGTGGCCTATGCGAAGAAAAACCCGGGGAAGCTCAGTTGGGGCACCGCGGGGGTCGGCTCCCACGGGCATATGCTGTGCGAGATCGTGAAGCTTTACGCCGGTATCGACATCCTGCACGTGCCCTATCGCGGCGGTGGCGAGTCGCTGGCCGATTTCCTCGCCGGCGTGGTGCAGATCCATGCCGACCCGAACACGTTGCCGAACGTGACCGGCGGCAAGGCCAAGCTGCTAGCGGTGATCGACCGGGAACGCCACCCGGCCTTCCCGGACGTGCCGATGATGAAAGAGATCTATCCGGAGATCAATTTCGTTGCCTGGTTCGGCATGTTCGCGCCGGCCGGCACACCGCAGCCGATCGTTGCGAAAATGGCGGAGGAGATGAACAAGATCGCCCGCCAGCCCGACATGGGGCCGTTCCTGCTGAAATTCGCCCTGCGGCCCTATCCCGGCACGCCGGACGAATTCGGGAAACTGCTGCGTGCGGACTACGAACGCTACGGCAAACTGGTGACCGAGTTGAAGATGACCGCGGAATGATAACCCGCACCGGGGGGGCCGGACGCAGGTCTCCCGGTGCTCCATCCGTGGGCGTAACGATGGTGAAGTGTCATGACACCGCAAGGCCAGGCATTGCGTCGCGGCATTCGGCTTTTGGCTGTCCTTGGCCTGACGGGTTGTGTCGAGCATTGGGCGAAGCCGGGAGGGACGCGGGCGGAACTCGACTTCGCCAAGGCCAGTTGTGAGGCGGAGAGCTACACCCGCTTCCCGGTGGTGCCGCAGCAGATCATGAGCAGTCCGGGCCGCCTGCTGCCCCCGGAAACCCAGTGTACGACGGCGAACGGCAAGACCCAATGCCGCACCATCGGCGGGCAGTGGCTACCGCCGACATTCCGTATCATCGATCTGAACGACAATGCCCGCGACAGTGCGCGCGTCGCCTGTCTCTACCGCAACGGCTGGGTGCTGGCGGATGATGAAAAGGCCGCGGCGGCGATCACTCGGTCCGGTCTGCCGCCCGATCGGAACTGATCGGGCCGTGTCCGACATGGGCGGGACGATGTCCGGGATTGCACGGCCGAGCGGTTGAAGGCAGCGTGCGGGCGGGTTGCGATCACGCGGGGAGAGGTTGCATGAGACGGTTTCCGATCGGTATGGCACTGGTGGCGAGCCTCGCCCTTGGCGCCTGCGCGCAGGTGGTGACGAACAAGGAGGACATGCTGGCCGCCGCCGGGTTCAAGCCGCAGCCGGCCGATACAGCCCAACGCCAGGCCGCGCTGAAGTCCATGCCGGGGCACAAGTTGTCGATGCAGAACCGAAAGGGCAAAATCGTCTGGGTTTATGCGGACCCGACGATTTGCAACTGCGTTTACCTGGGCGACGAGCAGGCCTACGACGCGTATCGCCGGATGGTCTTCCAGAAGAACCTGGCGGACGAACAGCAGGCGGCCGCGCAGATGGCCGAATATTCCGCGGTGCCATACCCGTTCGCCTGGGACACCTGGGGGCCTGGCACGCCGTATTACTGAGCCGACCGGGGCAGGGGCTGGGGCGCTTTACGGCAATTGCACATCGCGGAATTGGGTAACGGGAGAAGGAAATCCTCCCCCTCCCCTTGTGGGAGGGGGTTGGGGGGAGGGGTAATCCACGCAATTGCCGTGGGGTTTTACCCCTCCCCCCAACCCCC
>CALQHT020000020.1 GCA_943330455.2 Nitrosovibrio sp. Nv4
AGGATGGCCTCCCAGTCGGAGTCGCCAGGGGATGTTGCATTATACATCTGCCCTACGAATCGTACTCCGCCGCGTCGCTCCAAATGGTTTTTTCGCAATGTGAGAGATTTTTTCTCCCCGTTGTCGCTATCCTAACGCCAATGGGGTCTCGCCCCGCCCTTCCAAACCTTGACGCCTCCCCCACCTCCCCGTCATCTGTCCCCCATGCCACCCGGCCCAACCCAGACCTTCTCCCTCACCACCCTGATCCGACGCGCCTTCTCCGGCACGTGGGACGAACAATGGCGCTCGCCCGAGCCCAAGCCCGCCTACGACGTGATCATCGTCGGCGCCGGCGGGCACGGCCTGGCCACGGCCTACTACCTCGCCAGCGAGCACGGCATCCGCAACATCGCCGTCCTCGACAAGGGCTGGCTCGGCGGAGGCAACACCGGGCGCAACACCACCATCATCCGATCCAACTACCTGTGGGACGAGAGCGTCGCCATCTACGAGCATTCCGTCAAACTCTGGGAAACCCTGTCGCAGGCGCTGAACTACAACGTCATGTACAGCCCGCGCGGCGTGATGATGCTGGCCCACAATGTCCACGACGTGCAGGTGTTCAAGCGCCACGTCCATGCCAACCGCCTGCAGGGCATCGACAATGAGTGGCTGTCGCCGGACGAAGCCCAAGCCTTCTGCCCACCGCTGAACATCGACCCCGGGATGCGCTACCCGGTCCTCGGCGCCGCCCTGCAACGCCGCGGCGGCATCGCGCGCCATGACGCCGTCGCCTGGGGCTACGCCCGCGCCGCCTCGGCCCTTGGCGTCGACATCATCCAGAACTGCGAGGTCACCGGGATCGCCCGCGCCCCCTCCGGCGAGGTCACCGGAGTCGAAACCTCCCGCGGCCCCATCGCCGCCGCCCGGATCGGCGTGGTCGCGGCCGGCCATACCAGCGTGCTGATGGACATGGCCGGGGTGCGCATGCCGCTGGAATCCTTCCCGCTGCAAGCCCTGGTCAGCGAGCCGGTCAAACCGGTGATGCCCTGCGTGGTCATGTCGAACACCGTGCACGCCTACATCTCCCAATCAGATAAAGGAGAGCTGGTGATCGGTGCCGGTACGGACGTCTATACGTCCTACAGCCAGGCCGGCGGGCTGCACATCGCCAGCCACACCCTGGACGCAATCTGTGAGCTGTTTCCGACCTTCCGCCGCCTGCGCATGCTGCGCAACTGGGGCGGCATCGTCGATTGTACCCCGGACCGCTCGCCCATCATCGGCAAGACCCCGGTGCCCGGCCTGTTCGTCAATTGCGGCTGGGGCACCGGCGGCTTCAAGGCCACCCCCGGCTCCGGCCATGTATTCGCCGCCACCATCGCCCGCGATGAGCCACACCCGATCTCGGCCCCGTTCTCCCTGGAACGGTTCCGCACCGGACGGTTGATCGATGAGGCCGCGGCCGCCGCGGTGTCGCACTGATGCTGCTGATCCCATGCCCCTGGTGCGGCAAGCGCCCGGAAAACGAGTTCCACCATGCCGGCCAGGCCCATATCGCTCGACCGGAAGATCCGTCGGCCACCACTGACGAAGCCTGGGCGGATTTCCTGTATATCCGCACCAACACGAAGGGTCGGCTGGCGGAACGCTGGCGCCACCAGCATGGCTGCGGCCGGTTTTTCAACGCCATCCGCGACAGCGTGACCGACCGCATTGCCGCGACCTACAAGCCCAACGAGCCGCCGCCGGCATGACCCAACCATTCCGGACGCATGACACCGGTCGCATCCACCGCGACCAGCCGCTCCGCTTCACCTTCGACGGGCGGACGTTGACCGGGTTCGCGGGTGATACCTTGGCCTCCGCCCTGCTGGCGAACGATGTCCACCTGGTCGGCCGGTCGTTCAAATACCATCGGCCGCGCGGCATCCTCGCCGCCGGGTCGGAGGAACCGAACGCTCTGGTCACCATCGATCGGGGCGGCGGGCGGATCACGCCGAACCTGCGCGCCACCCAGGTCGAGCTGTATGACGGGCTGCGCGCCACCAGCCAGAACCGTTTCCCCTCATTGAGCTTCGACCTGGGCGCAGCCGCCGGGTGGGCGGCGCCGCTGCTGTCGGCCGGGTTCTACTACAAGACCTTCATGTGGCCGCCGTCCTTCTGGGCGCGCCTGTATGAGCCCGCGATCCGCGCCGCCGCTGGCCTGGGCCGAGCGCCGACGGAGGCCGATCCCGACCGCTATCTGCACCAATACGCCCATTGCGACGTGCTGGTGATCGGCGCGGGTCCGGCCGGCCTCGCCGCCGCGCTGGGGGCGATGGCGACCGGCGCGCGCGTGATCCTGTGCGACGAGCAGGCGGAATTCGGCGGCTCCCTGCTGGCCGAACCCGCCGCCACCATCGACCAATGGCCCGCCGCCGCCTGGGTGGTGGAGGCTGTTTCCACCCTTGCGACCTCCGTGACCCTGTTGCCGCGCACCACCGCGTTCGGCTGGTATCCGGACAATCTGATCGGCCTGGTGGAACGGGTCACCGACCACCTCGCCGACCCGAACCCCCACGCCCCGCGGGAGCGTCTTTGGCAGGTGCGCGCCCGCCACGTGATCATCGCCACCGGCGCCATCGAGCGGCCCTTGGTTTTCCCGCATAACGACCGTCCCGGCATCATGCTCTCCGGTTCGGCCCGCACCTGGCTCCATCGCTATGGCGTCAGGCTCGGCGCGCGCTCCGTCGTCGCCACCAACGACGACAGCGCCTACCTGACGGCACTCGATCTGCACCACGCCGGAGTCGCCATCGCCGGCATCGTCGATACGCGACCGGACCCGACCGAGGACTTGGTCGAAGCCGCTCGGAGCGCCGGCATCTCGGTGCATCCGGGTCAGACCATCGCCCGCACCGAGGGGCGCATGCGGGTGCATTCCGCGATCCTGTCGGGCGGCACCCAGGTGATCCCATGCGACAGCGTGCTCATGAGCGGCGGTTGGACGCCATCCGTGCATCTGTTCTCGCAATCGCGCGGCAAGCTGCGCTTCGACCCGGCCACCGGCGTGTTCCTGCCCGGCGAGTCGGCGGCGCAGGAGGTCTCGGTCGGTGCCTGTGCCGGCGTGTTCGATCTTTCCGTGTGCCTGTCGGACGGGTACGCAGCCGGCGGCGGCGGTGTCCGGCATTTTGCCGTGGACGGTATCCCGACGCTGGCTCCGTCGCTTGTGGCGGCGCCCGGTACGCCTCACCCCAAGGCCTTCGTTGATTTTCAGAACGACATCACCACCGCCGATCTGGCATTGGCGACACGCGAGGGCTTCCGCTCCATCGAGCATGTGAAACGCTACACCACCACCGGCATGGCGACGGACCAGGGCAAGACGTCCAATCTCAACGCGCTCGCCACCGTCGCCGGTCTGCTGGGCGCCACCATGCCGGAAATCGGGCTGACCACGTTCCGCCCGCCCTACACGCCGGTGACATTCGGCAGCCTCGCGGGCGCCTCCCGAGGGGCGTTGTTCGACCCGGTCCGATGCGCGCCGATGCACGATTGGGCGATGGCGCGCGGCGCGGTGTTCGAGGATGTCGGCACCTGGAAACGCGCCCGCTTCTTCCCCCTGGGACGCGAAGACATGCACGCGGCCGTCGCACGGGAGTGCCTGGCGGTGCGCCGCTCCGCCGGCCTGTTCGATGCCAGCACCCTGGGCAAGATCGAGGTCGTCGGGCCCGACGCCGGCATTTTCCTGGATCGGCTCTACACCGGCACCTTCTCTCGCCTGGCCGTCGGCCGCTGCCGCTATGGTGTGCTGTTGGGCGAGGACGGGTTCATCCGCGACGACGGCGTCATCGGCCGCCTGGCCGAGGACCGGTTTCACGTCACCACCACCACCGGCGGAGCGGCGTCCGTCCTGCACCACATGGAAGACTATCTCCAGACCGAGTTTTTCGACCTTCAGGTCTGGCTGACCTCCACAACCGAGCATTTCGGCGTGATCGCCATCCAGGGGCCTCGTTCCGCCACCATCCTGGCCGGCTTGGTCGAGGGCATCGCCCTGAGCGACATGCCGCCGATGAGCGTGCAATCGTGCCGTATCCTCGGCCTGCCCGCGCGCCTGTTTCGCGTCAGTTTCACCGGGGCGGACGGGTTCGAGATCAACGTCCCGGCCGGCGACGCCCAAACCGTATGGGACGCGGTGATGGCGGCAGGCGAGCGATACGGCATCACGCCCTATGGCACCGAGGCCATGCACGTCCTGCGCGCCGAGGCCGGGTTCATCATCGTCGGCCAGGAAACCGACGGCACGGTGATCCCGGACGATCTGGGCCTGGGCTGGACGATCGGCAAAGCCAAACCCGATTTCGTCGGCAAACGGTCCCTGACGCGTCCGGACATGGTGCGGGACGGCCGGCCGCAACTGGTCGGGCTGCTGACCAAAGATCCTGCCCTGGTTTTGGAAGAGGGCGCGCAGATCGTCACCCTGACCGACGGCGCGGGACCGAGCCTGGGGCATGTCACGTCGTCGTATCATAGCGCGATTTTGGGGCGGTCGATCGCGCTGGCCCTGGTCGCGGACGGACGGGCGCGAATCGGGGGTTCGGCGTTCGTGCCGATGCCTGACGGCGTGGTCGAGGTCGCGGTGGTGCGGCCCAAGTTTCTGGAGGCCGGAGCCGAGGCAAATACGGGGGCTCCCCCTGCCATTGGTTCCGTGTCGGCTGCCGCGGCAGGGCGTCCTCGATTGGCTGAGGCGACGCCCCGGACCATGTCGCGTGAGGCCACACCCGCCGTGGCCGCAGACCACGACGGTTCGGATGTCCCCAACGTCGGCACCTCCAGACCGCCTGTCCGTTCGGCCGAACCACGACCTTCGATGAAGCTCTCCGGCTTTCCCGCCAGTCCCGACGTTCATGCCACCGCTCTGGCCCCGACATCCCGCCTGATCGTGCGCGCCAGCAACGCAGCGGCGACCGCCATCGGCGCGAGTATCGGGGTGATGCTCGGTTCGGTACCCTGCCGCGGCATCGTGTCCCGCGACCGCGCGGCGCTTTGGCTGGGGCCGGATGAGTGGCTGGTCCTGGCGCCGGAGGCCGAATTTTCGCTCCTGGAGCAGGCCATTGCCGCCGCCGGCGACATACCGGCCAGCGTGGTGGATGTGTCCGACCGCAACCACTCGATCGAGATCACCGGCTCACGCGCCGCCTGGTGTCTGAACACGTTCTGCGCCCTCGACCTCGATCCCACCGCCTTCCCGATCGGCATGTGCACCCGCACCCTGCTCGGCAAGGCGGAGATCGTGCTGTGGCGCCTGGGGGCCGAGACGTTCCATATCGAGGTCGCACGCTCCTTCGCCCCCTATGTCTGGGATTGCCTGGCCGAAGCGGCGCGGGAGTTCGGTTCCTAGGGTTAGACGACGCGCAAGAACAACTGCGTCATCTGGAGGGGCAGTCGGGTGAGGGAAAGAAAGCCTCGGGGCTCCGCCCCGAACCCCGCGAGGGCTTCGCCCTTCGAACCCACCAGGGGCACGGCCCCTGGACCGCGATCAGTTGGGTTTGGGAGGAAAGGGGGCCAACCGTGGCGTTTCAACGTCCGGGTCGGCCCCCTTTCCTCCCAAACCCAATAGACGGCATCCAAGGCCCAGCCTTGGTGGGGGTCGAGGGGGCAACGCCCCTCGTGGGGTTTGGGGCAGAGCCCCAAGCTTTCTATCCCTCACCCACCCAACCCCGGCGGCGGCTTGAAGGCGAGCCATGCCTGCTCCAGCAATCCGGCCACCGCGATCGTGGTGCGATCGCCATGGATCGGGCCGACAATCTGCACCCCCAAAGGCAGCCCGCCTTGGGTCATGCCCAGGGGCGCGATGGTGGAGGGGAGGTGACAGCCGGCGGGAAGGCCCGGCCAGAACAGTAGGTCGTTGTAGGGAATGTCCCGGCCATCGACGCGCGCATGCCGCTCCCAGGTCGGGCCGTCCTGCATATGCGGCAATGCGGCGCCGGCGATGGTGGGCATCAGCACCACGTCCCAATCCTGGAAGAACGCGGTCCAGGCGCGCCGGAACTTGTGCCGTTGCTCGTTCAGGCCCAGCCAGGCGCGATGCGGCATGTCCACCGATCGGGCCATGATGGCGTCGGCGCTGGTGTCCTCTGGTGGTAGGTTGGCCTTGGCGTGGCGCTTCAGGTTGAGCAGTTCCTCGGAATTGCGGGCACTCCAGGCCGCGTCGAGCAGGCGGAGATACAGATGGAACGCTTCGGTCGCGTCGAAGGACGGGCGCGCGGTGAGACTGACGGTGGCACCGGCGCGTTCGAGGAAGGTGGCAAGTGCGTGCAGCGCCGTGGTGGTGTCCGCGTCGGTTACCTGCCCAGGCTGTTCGGCCCAGACGGCGATGCGCAGATCGCGCAGGTTGGCGGCGCGGGGGGCGGGCAGGGCGATGGTCAGGCCGGTTTCGGCCGGGTCCGGGGCCGTCAGCAGGTCCAGCGCGGTTGCCAGATCGGCCGCCGACCGCGCCATGGGCCCGATCACCGCGATATCTGTGGGAGAGGCGGCGCTGGTGGCCGGGTCACCGAAATTCGGCAGCAACGCCCAGGTCGGCTTGTGGCCGAACACGCCGCAATAATGCGCCGGCACACGGATCGAACCGCCGATATCGCTGCCGATTTCCAACGCCGACAACCCCGCCGCCAGAGCCGCCGCCGATCCGCCTGAAGAGCCTCCCGGCGTATGCGCCAGATTCCAGGGATTGGAGGTCGTGCCGTAGACCGGGTTGTAGCTTTGCCAGTCGGCCAGATCGACTGGGACATTGGTCTTGCCGAAGATCACCGCGCCGGCTGCCTCCAGCCGCTGTATCGCCAGGCCAGAGACCGTGGCGCGATGATCCTTGTTGGCGACGTGCCCGCGGGTGGAGGCAAGACCGGCGACGTCGAAGCTTTCCTTCACCGTCATTGGAATGCCGAACAGCGGTCCATTGCGGTTCTTCGATGAGTCCAATTGGCGCGCGCGGTCACGGGCGCGATCGAAGTCCCGGACCACGACGGCGTTGATCGGTCCATCGAGCCGTTCGACCCGATCGACGAAATGGTCCAGCACTTCGACACAACCGATCCGTCTGGACCGGACCAATTCGGCCAGGGTCGTGGCGGACAGAAAACTCAGATCCATGGTCGGCACCCCTTAAAGCGCGGTCACGCGGGCCAGAAACCGACGGTGCGCGTTACCATCCCCGCCTGCACCATCTCCGACCGATCCCACGGCTCCGTGTCCATGGTCGACCGGGGACACGATCATCGGCATGTGCGACGTGCGGAACTCATCCCCTATGTCATCAGCCCCCGCCGGTCCATCCAGGCCTGCACCAAACCCGCCACATGGTCGGAATTGCGGTCCATCATCGGAAAATGTGAGTTCCCGGCGATCCCCTCCGCCGGCAGGTCCAGCGTGTCCGCGATGCCACCCTGGCGTTCCAGCGCCGCCCGGTAGCGCTCCACATTCGGCTGCAGCCCCTGCCAGAACGGGTCGTCGCGCAGATAATCGCCCCAGACCACCAGATGCGGCACGTTCTTCAGATCCCCCAGAGCGACGGTTTCCTGGCTCGGGGCGCCGGATGGCTCGATCGCGATGACCGCCTTCACCAGATCCGGCGCATGCAGGGCCGCGTTGAAGCCGAAATTGCCACCCTGGCTGTGGGTGACGATCACGCAAGGACCTATTTTCTGAACCAGCGCGTCATAGGCGGCCTGGGTCGGCCCGTCGTTGCTGGCCCAGCGCGGGACCACTTGTTTGGAGAATTGGTCCAATGCTTCGACCGGAAATAACTGCCCCGGATGAGGCCGCCTGAGCGCCGGATCGGTGGCATAGGAGCCGAGCGGGCCGAAGCGGAACAGGCTCCAGGATTCGCGCTTGGAGCGGAAATGCGGCTCATCCGCGTAAATCTCCGGATAGCGAGACCAGGACGCCCGCCCGCGCTCCACCGCGTCCGAGACATAGACGTCATAGCCGGCATTCAGGAAAAACGACTGCCAGCCCGGGCGGCCATCCGGGGTGGTTTCCCAGGTCACGCCGGTCATCCCGCCGCCATGCCATAGCAGCAATGGATAGCGCGCCTTGGGTTCGGCCAGGCGCACGTATTGGACATACATCTGCCCGGTCTCGAAATCGCCATCGGTGGGAAACTCCCGGACGGGCGCTCCGGCGGTCAGCACCAGGCGCCGCGGCGGCAGGCCGGACAGGGTCACGGCTCGCCCGCCAATGTGGAAACTGCCGATATCGGCCACGGAAATTGCCATTCTGCCTCCCCCCGATGACATGCGGCACCGGCAGGCCGGGATGCTAGAGCGGGTTCGTCCAGACTGGAAACCGCGCACGCCCGGGTGCCCGCAAACCGGCACGGTTTCGCTTCCCGCGATCATGCTCTAAGCCCGGACGCCATACGCAACGGAGGAAGCCTCGATGGGCAAACTGGATGGAAAAGTCGCAATCGTCACCGGCGCCGGCCGTGGACTGGGACGCGCCTATGCGCGAAGGCTGGCCGGGCTGGGCGCGAAGATCGCCGTCACCGACCTGAACCTGAAATCCTATGAGGAGTTCGAGGCCGAGGCGAAGGAGATGACCGCCGACAGCACCGTAGACGAGATCAACGCCGGCGGCGGCGAGGCCATCGGCATCGAGATGGATGTCCGCGACGAGGCCTCGGTCCAGGCCATGGTCAAGCAGGTCGTGGACAAATGGGGCCGCATCGACATCCTGGTCGCCAATGCCGGTGGGGGCCGAGGCCGGCCGCTGGACACCAAGGCCAGCACCTTGGAGACGTCTCTGCTGCACCTGGTGACCGAGATGAACTATTACGGCACCGTCTACTGCGTGAACGCGGTGGCGCCGATCATGAAGGCGCAGCGGTCCGGCAAGATCGTGACCGTCAGCTCGGTCGCGGGGCTGAACCCGTCGTTGGATGGCGGTTACGCACATTACGGCGCGGCGAAGGCGGCAATCCTGCACTACACGCGGTATCTTGCGCAGGACCTCGGGCCGTTCGGCATCAACGCCAACTGCATCGCGCCCGGTACGATCACGACTGGACGCATCGTCGCTAGCGTCATGCCCAACCGCGCCGGCGCCAACAACGACCAGACCGAGCGGGTCGCGCTGCGGCGCCTCGGCGGGGTGGACGATTGCGCGAAGGTGATTGAATTCCTGTGCACGGACCTGTCGGATTACGTGACGGGGCAGTGCATCGCGATCGATGGCGGGCTGATGCGATAGGCTGAACGCGGGGGCGTTCCGGCCCCTGCATTCATATATCGCAGAAATGGAGAAAGTTCTCCCCCGTCCCTTGCGGGGGGGGGGCTGCGGGGAGGGGTATTACGCAATATTCGTGCGGCTTTCCCCTCCCCCCAACCCCCACCCACAAGGGGTGGGGGAGAATTTCCCCCGGGCCGTCCGTTAGCGCACCAAACCCAGCCAACGCCCCAGCCGAACGAACTGCGACTTGATGACCGCCCACAGCAACGTGTGAGCCGCCAACGGGACAGGTTCGGCTGCCCGTGGCGGTGGAGCGGCCGGGCGCGGCGGTGGTGGAGCCGCCATCCGCATCGTCGGCTCGGTGGATGGGTCGAGCGGCGTTGCAGCCACGGGTTCGACTACCACCGGTTCCGCCGGGACTTCGTCCTTGGAGAACTCCTCGGCCGCCCGACGCGCGAAATCCGCCATGATCACGTTGGCCACCGCCGTCCCGCCCGCCCGTGCGAAATCGGCCAGAACCCCGCCCAATTCCGCGTCGGACACGATCTTCACGATCGTCGTGGGCGAGGACGCCGCCGGATCGTCGCGCAGGGCAAACGACACCTTCACCCCGATCCGAGCCGCGCGCATGTCCGCGGTGCCGCGGCCATGCACGCTGCCGGTCAGCGCATCGAAGTCGAACTCACAGGTCGCCCGCCCCTTGAAGTTGACCTTCTTGGGGCCGAACGTGACCCTCATCGCGCCGGGCCAGGAGCCATCTTCGGCCTGGGGTTCCAGCACCGCGCCTGGCATGCACCCGGACATGCGCGGCACGTCGGCAAAACGCCGGATCACATCCGACGCCTTGCCTGGAACCTTGAACTCGCCTTCGAAATGCATGGGGCGTTACGCGACCGGACGCAGCAGCGGCGCCTTGCTCTCCGTGCCGAAGTACACCTTTGCATACGGCTCGGTCGGGGTGGACGGGGACACGCGGGCGTCGATCAGATACAGCCCGCCCTTGCGCAGGCCCTCGGCCACCGCGGCGCCGACTTCCGACGCGTCCTTCAGCAGCACGCCGTCGCCACCGAACGCCTTGGCCAGAGCCACGAAGTTGGGCGAATCCCATTGCGCCAGCTTCTCATCGAAGCCCTTGGCGACCAGCTTGTGGACTTCGGCGCCGTAGCCGGCGTCGTTCCACACGATCAGGACCATGCTCAGGCCGTGGCGGACGACGGTTTCCAGCTCCTGGATGTTGAACATCAGGCTGCCATCTCCCTCGATCGCCACGTGCTGGCGGCCGGGGTTGCCGGCGCCGGTGCCGATCGCGACGCCGATGCCCTGACCGACCGCGCCGAAGCCGTAGGAGTATTGGATTTCGGCCCCTTCCGGCAGCGGCGTGTACATCGCGGGCCAGGTGAAGAAATGCCCGGCGCCCAGGGTCAACAGCACGTTCTTCGGCAGTGCGGCGCCCAGATGCCCGGCCAGCGCGCGCGGGTCGAGACCGTCGGTCGGCGGCGTAAACTGGTGCGGCGGTTCGTCCAGCACGGCCTTGGTTTCGGCCGTGCGCAGGCCTTCCTTGCGGACCTGGCGTGCTTCCATCGCCTCATTGATTGCCGCAACGGCACGACGCGCGTCGCCTTGGACATACAGACCGGGAATGACGCCGATTTCCTCGGGCATCGGTTTGATGTCAATGCGCGCGACCTCGGCGGACGGGAACAGCAGCCCGCCTTCCGTCGTGTAGTAGCCAAGCTCCGCGCCCACACCCAGGACGAAATCGGCCTCGGCCAGAAGCTTCTCCGACGGGGCCGAGGCGAACGCACCGGCGATTCCGACGTCCCACGGGTGGCCGGCGAAGAAGCCCTTCCCCTGCAAGGAGGTTGCCAGTAGCGCGCCGACCCGGTCGGCCAGCTTGATGATCTCGTCCTTCGCGCCCGAGGCCTGGGCGCCGCGGCCGGCGATGATGACAGGGCGTTTGGCGGCGATCAGTTTCTCGATCACCGGAGCCAGCAGATCGGGGCTGGGGGTTTCCATGCGCGGCGGCAGGAAATCGGTGGAGGGGCGGTATTCGTAGTCCCAGTCGATCTCCATCTCCTGCAGGTCCATCGGCAGGTTCAGCACGACGGGGCCGCGATGCAGGCGGGCGGCATAGAACGCCTCGGCGATTTCTTCGGCCATGTTGTCGAGGCTGGTAACCGTGTGGAACCGCGCGCTGGAGGCTTCGACCCAGCGGCGCTGGTCCATCGACTGGGTGCGATTCTTGGCGCCCTGCTGGATTTCACCGGCGATCAGCACCACCGGTGTCTTGCCGCGATAGGCCGCGATCAGGGAGGTGGCGCACTGGGTCAGGCCGGGGCCGCAGGTGACCATGCACACGCCGACCTTGCCGGTGGTGCGGGCATAGCCGTCAGCCATCGAGACCGACATGGATTCGTGACGGGCGTTGTAGGGCTTGACCTTGGGATCGCGGCAGAGCGCGCCCCAGAGCCACATGTTGCCATCGCCCATCAGGCCAAAAAAGTCGGTCACGCCCTCGGCGAGGAGGGATTGGGCGATTGCTTCGTAGGCTTTCATCGTGGTTCTTCCCCTGGGTTTGTCGTCTCTGTGCAGCGTTGTCCCGCCGAGCGGGTGTTGTGGCAAGGGCGGGGCTTTGCCCCGTGACCCCACCAGGGGGCTTTGCCCCCTGGACCCCCACCAAGGCCGACGGGCCTTGGAACCGGAACATTGGAGTTTGAAGAGGGGGCCGACCGAGTCGGTGAAACGTCCGTGTCGGCCCCCTCTTCAAACTCCAATAAATCGCATTCCAAAGGCCGTCGCCTTTGGCGGGGTCCAGGGGCAGAGCCCCTGGCGGGGTCTCGGGGCGGAGCCCCGCCCTACTCCGCCGCAATCAGCTTCGCAGCCTCCGACTGGTGTCCTTTCTGATGAAAGTAGTTCTTCCGGTAGAATTCCAGCACCAGATCCCGATACACCGCCGGCGGATACCGGGGCGGATTGTCGGCCGACACGCAGCTTGGCAGGCACGCGATCGTGCTGGCCGGATCGGGGCTGTGGAAATACGCGATCGAATACCGATCCGTGCCGGATTCGTTGATCACCCCGTGCGGCGTCGACAGGAAGCGGTCGTTCGACCAGCGCCGCATGATGTTGCCCAGGTTGATCAGGAATGTGCCCGGGATCAGCGGTGGCGCGAACCATTCGCCGGATTGCAGCCGCACCGCCAGACCCGGCACCTCGGTGCGAGCCAGCGCCGTCATGAAGCTGTTGTCCGTGTGTGGCGCGGCGCCGAAGGTGTTCTCGCTCATGTCCTCCTGCGGCGGATAATGCAGGAAGCGCAGATTGGCATGACCCTCATTGGCGAAGAACTGCGCGAAATGGTCCGCCGGCATGCCCAGCGCCACCGCGAATGGTGGCAGCATCCGGTCGCACATGGCGCCCAACGCCCCGAAATACGCCATCATGTCGTCCCGGAGGCCGGGCATATCGTCCGGCCACTGGTTGCGGCCACGCAGGGGCAAGCCCGTCAGCACATCCGGATGGTCCGCCCCGCGGTCGTGGCTGACGAAGAAGCTCTCGTTCTGGTTTGGCTTGGTCGCCTGGTGCACGGTCGAGGCGCCCTGCACCGACGCGTTCATCGCCATGTAGCCGATATTGTTCTCGTTCAGCCGCAGGGCGAGTTTCTGCTCCAGCGGCATGGCGTGGAAGCGGCGTGACGCGGCAAAAGCGCGATCAATCACGGCCTCCGGCACGCCGTGGTTCAGCGCGTAAAGAAAGCCAACATTCTCACAGGCGTGGCGCACCTGTTCGACCAGCGCCTCCAACGCGCCTGGCTCCCCAGCGAAATAGGGGCCGTAGTCGATGACCGGGATCAGCGCGGAGATTTCCGCGACATTCTTCACCGCACGTTGCTTGAACAGGTGCATCCGCCCTCTCCCGTCGCAAACCGACGCGACAGTATAGTGCAGGGAGGGCGTGGGGACCAAATCCCGTCAGATCAGGTCCCAGTCCGCGACGCGCCAGAGGGCGTTAGACTCAGTGCGACAACAGCACCGGCACGGTCATTTGTTCCATCAGGGTCCGCGTGACCCCACCGAACACCATCTCGCGCGCCCGGGAATGGCCGTATCCGCCGGCCACGATCAGGTCCGCACCGATATCGGACGCATAGGACAGCAGCGCGTCACCATCGGAGATGTCGTTGGCGATCGTATGAGACGCCTCGGCTCGCACACCATGGCGCGCCAGATGCAAGGCGATATCCGCGGCCGGGACGTCGCCGTGGCCTTGGACGCCTCGCCTGGGGTTGATGGCCAGAATCGTTACCTTCGACGCTTTTTCCAGCAGAGGCAGCGCATCATGCACCGCCCGCGTCGCCTCCTTGCTGGCATTCCAGGCCACCAGCACATGGTCGCCGATCTGCTCGAACGAGCCGGCATACGGCACCACCAACACCGGCCGCCCCGCCGACATCAGCGGTCCCACCACAATCTCCTCCGCTCGGCTGCCACTATCGGGCCCGGGCTGGCCGACCACGGTGAGATCGGCGTAGCGCGCATGCAGGGAGAGCAGGACGGGCGTCTCGCCCTCCGCCACGCGCCATTCGCCTTCCAGGCCCTCCCGCCGCACGGCTTCGCGGAATTTCGCTTCCACGCGTTTCGCACCGTCCATCAGGTCGGCACGCGTCTGAGCGACCAGATCGGGGCCGCCGCTGGCATAGGGCATGGCCCCGCCGTAGAAAAACGCCGATTCCGGAATGTCCAAGACAAACAGCGCGGTCAGATGCGCATCGTGCCGTCGCGCAAGCGCGATCGCCGCGGCAAGCTTCGCATCGCACCGATTTCCGGTATCGAGCTGAACGACAATGTCCTTCAGGGCCATGATTCCGGCCTCCTCTATCGTGATGGACAAGGAGTGTCGTGCCGGTCGCGGCCATCCGCATTGATCTGCGTCATCCGAGCGGAGGTCGTGGGGATCTATCGAGACCCGAAAATCGCGCTCCCCACCCGGACCAGGGTGGCACCGCAGGCAATTGCGATCTCGTAATCCGCCGACATGCCCATGGACACGGTGGAAAGCCCATGGCGCGCGGCACATTCCGCCAGCCAGGCGAAATGCGGCCGAGGGTCCTCGTCATGCGGCGGAATGCACATCAGGCCCGTCAGCGCGGCGCCGAAACGGCCCTTGCAGTCATCGATGAAACCGTCGGCATCCGTCCGGGCGATGCCGGACTTCTGTTCCTCGGACCCGGTGTTCACCTCGATCAACAGGTTGGGGGTGCGGCCTTCCTTCTGCATCGCCGCCGCGATCGCATCGGCGAGCTTGGGACGGTCCAGAGTCTCGATCACATCGGCGAGGCGCACCGCGTCGCGGGCCTTGTTGGTCTGCAATCCGCCGATGATATGCAGGCTGAAGCGGTGATCGGCGCGAAGCTGGGGGAATTTGCCGGCCGCTTCCTGGACCCGGTTTTCCCCGAACACGGTCTGCCCGGCGGCCATGGCGGCGAGAACCGCCTCCACCGGCCTGGTCTTCGACACGGCGACCAGGGTCACGTCCTCTGGCCGGCGTCCCGCGCCGATGGCGGCGTTGGCGATCCGCTCCCGCACGCGGGCGAGGTTGTCGGCGATCGTCGTATCCGTCGTAACCGCATCCATGGTCGCCTCCATTTGTCCGGTCGGCACTTCGTTTCGTCGTGCAGCTTATACCAACCGTCCGAACCTTGGACCGATACACCGCCCCCCTTACCGTCATTGCCGGGCTCGACCCGGCAACCCGCGCTTCGGCGGCGGGGGGCGGGTTGCCGGGTCGAGCCCGGCAATGACGAAGAGGGCAATGACGGTAAGGCGGGCGGTGTATCGGTCAATGATTAGGTGCCGTTGGTATCACACGCTGGCACGTTCCGCACGCCGGCACGCTCTATCCGATCACCTTCGCTGCCCGCAATTCGTCCAGGGCCGCCGTATCATAGCCCAGAAGGCGGCCCAGGACCTCATTGGTGTGCTGCCCCGGCGTGGGAACGGGGCCGAGTTGGCCGGGGGTGGCGGACATTTTAACGGTGACGCCGGGGGCGTAGATTTCACCGGCGACGGGGTCGTCTATTTTCACCAGCATTTCCCGCGCCCACAGATGAGGGTCCTCGGCCACCTGCGGAATGGTCTTCACCGGGGCGACAGGCACGCCGATATCCAGCAGCTTGGTGCAGATCTCATCCACCGTGCGATCGGCGCACCAGGCATCCAGCTTGCGGCGCCTTTCGTCCGGACCACCGGCGGCGCCGACGCCGGAGGTGATCGGGCCGGCGTCGGTCGCATCGCCGGACACCAGGCCCATCAGGCGGCCGGCCATGTCTCGGCCGACGGCGGCGATCACGACCCAACCGTCCTTGGCGCGATAGGGGGGACGGCCGCCCTCGCCGCCCATTTCGCCGGTGGAGAGGTAATAGGAGGTCGGGATTTCCACCATCGTCAGCGCCGAATCGAGCAAGCAGACATCGACGACTTGGCCCTCGCCGGTGCGGTCGCGGTGACGCAGGGCCGCCAGGGCGCCGATCGTCGCGTGCAGTGCGGTGTAGCGATCCACGACCGAGGACGCGGTGCCCAGCGGTTGCCCCACCGGTTGGCCGGTCAGCGACATCAGGCCGCTCATGGCCTGGCCGAGCGGGTCGAAGGCGGGGCGGTCGCGATAGGGACCTTGCTGGCCGAAACCGGAGACGGAGACCAGGATAATGCCGGGATTGATGGCCTTGAGCTGCTCATAACCGAAGCCCATCGTGTCCATGGTGCCGGGGCGGAAATTCTCCAGCACGATGTCGGCGGTCTTGACCAGGTCGGCGAAGATCGCCTTGCCTCGGTCATTGCGCATGTCCAGGCAGATGCTTTTCTTGCCGCGGTTGTAGACGGTGAAATAGATGCTCTGGCCGCGCACCATGGGTGGGTTGTTGCGCGTTTCCTCGCCGCCGAGGCGCTCGATCTTGATCACTTCGGCGCCGAGATCCGACATGATCATGCCGCCACGCGGGCCGGCCTGATATCTTGCCAGTTCCAGCACACGCACGCCGTCCAGACTCAGGCTCATGGCGATTTCCCCCGGTTATGTCGGTGGCACGGAACCAAGCGGGGGGCTGGCTGTCAAATGGGGGGATGGGCGGGCGGTTGGGATGCCGGTTACCGGGTCCGCCCCCTGGGCTGCAGACCCACGGCGTTCACAAATCTGCACAATGGAGAAAATTCTCCCCCTCCCCTTGCGGGAGGGGGTTGGGGGGAGGGGTATATCCGCGCGGATGTTGCTTAAAACCCCTCCCCCCGGCCCCCTCCCGCAGGGGGAGGGGGAGAATTTTCCTCGGTTCCGTGGATGTGCAAACGCGGTATAGCCGCTAAACCGAGAAATACTTCGCGTGCGGGTTCAACACCACGATCGCACTGGTCGACTGTTCCGGGTGCAACTGGAACTCATCCGACAAATCCACCCCAATCCGCTCGGCGCCCAACAGCTTCAGGATCGGCGCCTGGTCTTCCAGACGCGGGCAGGCCGGGTAGCCGAAACTGTAGCGGCTGCCGCGATAGGATTGGCCGAGCATCTTCTCCATGTCGCGGTCGTCTTCGGCGGAGAAGCCGAGTTCGGCGCGGATCCGCTTGTGAACGTATTCCGCCATGGCTTCCGCCATCTCGACCGACAGACCGTGCAGATAGAGGTAATCCTGGTAGCGGTTCTCCTCGAACCATTCCCGCGCCACGTCGGACGCTTTCTGGCCCACCGTCACGATCTGCAAGCCGATCACGTCGCGCTGAGCGTCGTCCACATCGCGGAAGAAATCGGCGATGCACTCGCCATCCTCCTTCGGCTGGCGCGGCAGGGTGAAGCGGGTCAGTTCCGTCGTGCCGTCCCGATCGAAGATGATCAGATCGTTGCCTTGCCCGGCCGCCTGCCAGTAGCCGTAGGCGGCCTGGGGCTTCAGGATGTCGCGTTCCTCGCACAGCGACAGCATGCGCCGCATCACGGGACGCAACTCCTGCTTCGCCCAACCCAGGAAATCTTCCAGGGTGCGGCCCTGTTTCCGGAAGCCCCACTGGAACTGATACAGGCTGCGTTCATTGACGAAGGGCACGATGGCTTTCGGCGCCGCCTCGATAATGCGAGCCCCCCAGAACGGCGGTTCGACGACGGGGACATCGCTTGTCAGACGCCGCCGGCGGGCCTGAACGGTCAGCACATCGACAGGCTGAAAGGCGCGGGCGTCGGCCTGGCCCAGGGTGCGCGACGTATTGCGCGCCTTGCCGGAGCGTTTGGACTGCACCGCCGCCAAATAGTCGTCGAAGCCGTTGCCAGTGACCCGGTCCATCAGATGCAGCCCGTCGAACGCATCCCGCGCATAGGCGACACGACCGGAGGCATAGGCGCGGACGCAGTCATCCTCCACGTAGTTGCGAGTCAGCGCGGCGCCACCCAGCAGAACCGGGATTTCCAGGCCCTGGCGAGACATTTCCTCCAGGTTTTCGCGCATCACGACGGTGGATTTCACCAGCAACCCCGACATGCCGATGGCATGGGCATGATTGTCCTGGACCGCCTGGATCATATCGGCCAGAGGCACCTTGATGCCCAGATTGACCACCCGGTAGCCGTTATTGGTCAGGATAATATCGACGAGGTTCTTGCCGATATCGTGCACGTCGCCCCTCACGGTCGCCAGCACGATGGTGCCTTTTTCCTGGCCTGCCACCCGTTCCATATGCGGTTCCAGATGGGCGACGGCGGCCTTCATCGTCTCGGCGCTTTGCAGCACGAACGGAAGCTGCATTTTGCCGGAGCCGAATAGTTCGCCCACCACCTTCATGCCGTCCAGCAGGACGTTGTTGATGATGTCCAGCGGCGGCATGATCTTCAGCGCGTCGTCCAGCTCGTCCTGCAGGCCCTTGCGATCGCCATCGACGATGCGGTCCTTCAGGCGGCCCTGGACGGTTTCGGCGCGTTTCTTCACGACAGCATCGGCCAGTTTGCGGCCGGAAAAGATTTCCAGCAGCTTTTGCAGCGGATCGTAGCCCTCGGACCGGCGGTCGAAGATCAGGTCTTCGGCGACCTTCACTTCCTCCGGCGCGATCAGGTGGATCGGCCGAATCTTCGAGACGTGGATGATCGCGCCGCTCATGCCGGCGCGCTGGGCATAGTCCAGGAACACCGAGTTCAGCACCGCCCGCGCCGCCGGATTCAGCCCGAAGCTGACATTCGACAGGCCGAGGATGATCTGGATGTCCGGAAATTCCGCGCGGATGGCGGCGATGCCCTCCAGGGTCCATTGCGCCAGCTTGCGATCGTCCTCGTTGCCGGTGGCGACGGTGAAGGTCAGCGGATCGATCAGCAGGTCCGATTGCGGCAGGCCGTGCTGGTTGCAGGCGAAATCGACTAGCCTTCGGGTGATGCGCAGCTTGTCTTCCACCGTCTTCGCCATCCCGACCTCATCGATGGTCAGGGCGATCACGGCGGCGCCGAACTGCTTGGCCAGCTTCAGGCGGTCGGCGGCGGCTTTCTCCCCATCCTCGAAATTGATCGAGTTGATGATGGCCTTGCCGCCATGCAGCTTCAGCGCGGCCTCGATCACCGGGGTTTCGGTGCTGTCGATCACCAGCGGGCTGTTCACCGAGGCGGTGAAGCGGCGAATCACCTCGGTCATTTCGGCGTTTTCGTCGCGGCCGACAAAGGCGGTGCAGATGTCCAGCGCGTGGGAGCCTTCGCCGATCTGCTCGCGGCCCATGGACACGCAGCCGTCCCAGTCGCCTTTTTCCTGCGCCTCCCGCCATTTCTTGGAGCCGTTGGCGTTGCAGCGCTCCCCGATCGCAAAAAGAGCGTTTTCCTGGCGCAATGGCACCGCCTGATACAGGCTGGCGACGCTCGGCACCCAGATCGGCTTTCGCGGCGCCGGGGTGGGGCGGAAGCTGCTCCGCTTGCGCAGCATCGCGTCCAGCGCCTGGATATGCGGGATCGACGTGCCGCAGCAGCCGCCGATCAGGTTGACTCCGTCCTCGGCGACAAACCGCTCCATCCAACTGGCCAGTTCGGCTGCGCCGAGGGGATAGCGGGTCTGGCCGTCAACGAGCTCGGGGAGGCCGGCATTGGGCTGGACGGACAGCAGGCCGGGCCAGTTCTTGGTCAGCCAGCCCAAATGTTCGGCCATTTCCTGCGGCCCGGTGGCGCAGTTCAGCCCGATCAGCGGCACGTCCAGCGCGTGGATGACGGTGGCGGCCGAAGCGATGTCGGGTCCAACCAGCAGAGTGCCCGTGGTTTCCACCGTGACCTGCACGAAGATCGGCGTGTCAGTACCGGCGGCCAAACGAGCGATCTTGGCACCGTTGACCGCGGCCTTGATCTGCAAGGTGTCCTGACAGGTCTCGATCAGGATCGCGTCTACGCCGCCGGCGATCAGGCCGCGGCATTGTTCGGCCAGAGCCGCCTGCAACGGGTCATAGGCGATGTTCCCCAGGCTGGGCAGCTTGGTGCCCGGCCCGATGCTGCCGATCACCCAGCGATGCCGACCGTCGGAAAAGGTCTCCGCCGCTTCCCGGGCCAGTTCCCCGGCGATCTTGTTGATCTCGAACGCACGGTCGGCCAGATCGAATTCGGCCAGGGTCACCGGGGAGGCGCCGAACGTGTTGGTTTCCACCATGTCGGCCCCGGCCTCGAAATAGCCGCGGTGGATTTCGCGGACCAGGTCCGGCCGGGACAGCACCAGCACGTCGGTGCAGTTCTCCCGCCCCCAGTAGTCCTTCTCGACGTCCAGGGTCAGAGCCTGGACTCGGCTGCCCATGCCGCCATCGCACAGCAGAACGGTGTCGCGCAGGCTATCGAGGAGATGAGGACGGCTCATGGCGTGGGGCTTCTTTCAAACGGCGAGAGCGTGGTGGTCGGCGGCAGGCACGGTCGCAAGGCGGACGGCGGACCACAGCCGCACATCCAGGGGGCCAGGGATGGTGACACCGGTGGCGCATTCCAACCCGGCACCGGTTAACAGCGCGTGCATGCCGGCATCGGTGAACCCCGGCCAGCGATGCGCGAGGCGGCTGAGGACGTCGGTCCGCCGATGTTCGGCGAGGTCGATGACGATCATGCGCCCGCCTGGTCGCAGGACGCGCGCGGCCTCGGTCAGCACACCGGCGGGATCTTCCGCATAGTGCAGGATCATCTGCAGCACGGCCGTATCGAAGGAGGCATCGGCGAGCGGCAGCCGATACATGTCGGCCAGGCGGACGGTGCAGTGGGAGAAGGCGGCGCTGGACAGACGCGCCCGCGCCAAAGCAAGCATCGCCTTGGAGGCATCGATCCCCACCGCGCGTCGGACACGGGGGCCGAGAAGTTCGAGGACCCGGCCGGTGCCGGTGCCGATATCCAGCAGACGTTCAGTATCGACGGTGGCCAGCAGATCGAGCAGGGCCGTTTCCACCGCCTGAGCCGGCAGCTCCAGGGCCCGCATTTCGTCCCAGTCGGCGCCGCGGCGGCGGAAACTGTCGGAGGCGATGCGGGCGCGTTCGGCCAGCACGCGGGCGGCCTGGCGACGATCCGCCTCCAGGATCGGGTCGTCGGCCGGCAGGCGGGCGATCAGGTCGCGGGCCAGGGCGCCGTTGTCGTCATCCGGGAGGGTGAACCAGACATTGGCGCCTTCCCGATCCCGCGCCAGGAGACCGCATTCGCACAGCAGTTTCAGATGGCGCGACAGGCGCGGCTGCGACTGGCCGAGGATTTCGCCGAATTCCATCACGCAGAAGGCCCCCCGCGCGGCGAGCGTCAGCAGACGCAGTCGGGTCGGTTCGGCAGCGGCGCGCAGGTTGTTCAGCAGGGACTGCATGTCGACTTAATGACATAAACATGTCCTTATGTATAGGGGGAATGTCTGCACGGATGTGAGAGGACGTCCCTGTCTGTCTGGCGGGTCGGATAGCCCTGCCTGGACGGGCCGCGGACGGCAACGATCCGTCACCAAACGCCGGCACGCTCACGGTGCCGCGGGGGCGCGTGAACCAGGAAATGCTGGCCGATCCATGGTCGGGCCCACTGCCAGGGCACCACTCCCACCCGGCGTAACGCCCCACCCCCTTGCCCTTACTCCCCCCCGTCCGCACAATCCGCGCCAACTGACGGGGGAAACCATGCGCATCGAGATCATCTGCACCGGAGACGAGGTCCTCACCGGGAAGATCGTCAACACCAACTTCTCCTACATGGCGCAGAAGCTGGAAGATGTCGGCCTGTCGGTGCATTGGGGCACCACGGTCGGCGACGACCGCGAAAGCCTGCTGGCGGCGTTCCAACTCGCTGGCACCCGCGCCGACGCGGTTATCGTCAATGGCGGCCTTGGCCCGACCGTCGACGATCTGTCGCAGGAAATCGCCGCCCAGGCGGCCGGGGTCGAACTGGTGCTGCATGAGGAGTGGCTCCAGACGATGGAGTCTTTCTTCTCCCGCCGCGCCCGCACCATGCCACCGAACAACGTGAAGCAGGCGATGCTGCCCTCGACGGCAGAGATGATCGACAATCCGATCGGCACCGCCTGCGGCTTTGCGATGGATCTCGGCAAGGCACGGTTCTTCTTCACCCCCGGCGTGCCGCGGGAGCTCCGCCGGATGCTGGAAGAGCAGGTGATCCCGCGCATCCTGGCACGGTCCGGCGCGCCGGCGTCGATCCACCTGAAGCGCTTCCATTCCTACGGCATCGGCGAATCGCATGCCGACCAGTTGCTCGCCGGCATCGAAGCCCTTGACCCCGAAGGCGGCGTCAAGCTGGGCTTTCGCGCCCATTACCCGCAGTTGGAAACCAAGCTGACCGTCCGCGGCAAGGATATGGACGATGTCGGCCGCAAGCTGGCCCCGGTGACGGCCGCGGTGAGAGAGCGCCTGGGCAACTTCATCATGGCCGAGGACGATCAGACCCTGGAAGGTGTCACCCTGGCGGCGCTGATCGCTCAGCAATCGACCTTGACCGTGGTCGAGACCTTCACCGCCGGCCAGATCGCCGCCCGTGTCGCGCATCTGCCCAACGCCGAACATGTCTTCAAGCGCGGCGTCGTTGTGCGCCACATGATGGACCTGCACGGCGCCTTCGGCCTGACCGATGTGCACCTGGCAGGCGAGATGACGCAGGACGCCACCGAGGCCGTCGCCCGCGCCGCGAGGGAGCAGACCGGGGCCTCGCACGCCCTAGTGGTGCTGATCGAACTGGACGAAGGACCGGACCGCATGGACTTCGGCGGCACCATCTGGATCGGCATCGCGACCGCCGACACCGTCGAATTCCGCCGCTCCCGCATTCTGGGTGGGCGCGAATGGGTCCGATTGGGCGCGGTCGAATTGGGCCTGGATTGCCTGCGTCGGTTCCTGCAGGGATTGCCCGTCGTCGAGCGGATCGACTTCGAGAAGACCTGACCGTCCGCGCATACGCCACCGGCGCTCTCGTCGTGCGAGCGCCGTTGGCGGTTTTGCGCCAGCTCAAGGACCGCCCCACACGTGCCCCAACGCGAAGTCGACTCATCGTACGCCTGGTTTCGCCTGGCGATCTCCGTCCTGCTGTCCACTATCGGTGGAGTCGGCATGTGGTCGGTCGTGGTGGCCCTGCCCGCGGTGCAGGCGGAGTTCAATGTCGCCCGCGCCGGGGCCTCTCTACCATTCACCCTGACGATGATCGGTTTTGCGATCGGGGGTGCCGTGATGGGCCGGATCGCGGACAAAGTCGGCATCATCAAGCCCATTATCTTCGGCGCGGTGTCGCTTTCCCTGGGCTACATTCTGGCCTCTCAGGCCAACACCTTGGTGGAATTCGCCATCGCTTACGGCCTGCTGATCGGCCTCGGCACGTCGGCCACGTTCGCGCCGCTGATCGCTGACATCTCCCATTGGTTTGAGCGGCGCCGGGGTATCGCGGTCGCGCTCTGTGCTTCGGGCAACTATGTCGGGGGCGCGATCTGGCCCACCGTGGTCGAGCATCTGATGCGCTCCCAGGGCTGGCGCATGACCCATTTCGCGATCGGCCTGTTCTGCCTGGTCGCGATGCTGCCGCTGGTGTGGTTGCTGCGCAGTCCGGCGCCGGTCCGCCCCTTCGGCGCGCCCCCGCTCGCCGGTCCGCGCCTCGGAACCCTCGGCCTGTCACCGCGCCTGCTGCAAGGGCTGCTGGCCGTGGCCGGCGTCACCTGCTGCGTGGCAATGTCGATGCCGCAGGTCCATATCGTCGCCTATTGCGGAGACCTGGGGTATGGCGTCGCGCGCGGCGCCCAGATGCTGTCGCTGATGCTGGGGTTCGGCATTATCAGCCGGGTGGCATCGGGCTTTGTCGCGGACAAGTTGGGCGGGTTGGCCACGCTGACCATCGGCTCCGCCGCGCAGATGATGGCGTTGGGCTTCTATCTTCTGTCGGACGGTTTGACCTCGCTTTATGTGATTTCGGCGCTGTTTGGGCTGTTCCAGGGCGGGTTGGTGCCGAGCTACGCGATTGTTATACGGGAGTGTTATCCGGCGAAGGAGGCGGGCGGGCGAGTCGGTCTGGTCATGATGATGACGATTCTGGGCATGGCCCTCGGGGGCTGGATGTCCGGGGCGATCTTCGATCTGACGGGGTCGTACAGCGCCGCGTTCGCCAACGGCATGGTGTGGAACACCGTGAACACCGCGATTGCCGTGTTTCTGCTGATGCGCAGCCGCACCATGCGTCGAGCCCAGAATGTCGGCGCATTGGCATAATGCCAACGGCGCCGGCGGGCTTTACGTCTCCTTAACCTGCTTCGTGTTTGATCCCGGCCACACGGGATTCCAGACGAGGCGACAGTGCAAGAATCATCAACCAGCTCCGACCAGTTGCTGCGAGACGCGATCAGGTCGGAGATCGCACCGCTGTTCGATGACATGCACCGGTTTGTGGATCGTCGGATTGCGGAATTAAGCGCCGAGGTGCATGCGACCGTACAATTGGTCGACTTCAGCGAAAATAATCTATCCGGCCAGTTGGCGCGTATTCACGACCAGATTGCCACGATGGTGGCGATGCCGGCCGCCGCCACGCGTAACAGCGGGATCGAGTTGGAAGCCGTGGTTCAGGCGACTGAAAGTGCCGCGAACAAGATCATGGAAGCCGCGGAAGCGATCGGCGATTGGCTGCGGGACGGCAAGCGCGACCCCGAGTCATTGGAGGCGGTCGCCGAGAAGGTGAACACCATCTTCGAGGCCTGCACCTTCCAGGACGTCACCGGTCAACGCATCCGGCGCGCCATCGAGCATCTGCAACAGGTCGAAACCATGCTGACCGACCTTATGCCCGAAGATGCCATCGCGCCGCATGGCCAGCGTTCCGAGCAGATGATGCCGGCCGCGATCAACCCGGATCTGGTGCAGGACGACGTGGACCGCATGTTCGCCTGACATGCGGCCTGCGCCGAAACGCGGGTTGCCCGTGCGTCAATATCAACCGGCCGGGCCATCGACTGATAGCGTCACCTTACCGTCATTGCCGGACCTGGTCCGACAGCCCGCCCTCCCGTAGTTGAAGCGCGGGTTGCTGAATCGAACCCGCCAATGACGAACGGGTCCAATGGGGCAGCGCATCGGTCAATGGCCAGGACCGCCTGTAGTACCGCCAGCCGGCTTTATCCCTGCCAGACAGCCACATGGTCGCGCGGGGCCGGGCGCGGCGCCGGGGAAACGCCCCCGGCTCGGGTGCCGAGATAGATAAAGCCGATGATGTCGTCCTCGGCCGGCAACCCGATGGCTTCCTTGAACCAGGGGTCGTAGGCGGGGTCACCGGTTTTCCACATGGCGCCGAAACCCGTTGCCGGTGCGGCGAGCATGATGCTCTGCACCGCGGCCGAAGCGGCGGCGAATTGCTCGACTTCCGGGATACGATGGCCTTTCTGAATCCGAGCCGAAGCGACGACGATGACCGGGGCACGCAGCGGCTTTTCACGTTCGCGCTGCAAGGCCTCCGCCGTTGCGGTTGGCTCGCGCCGCTTCATGGCATCTGCCATGAGCTCCCCGAGACGGGCCCGCCGCTCGGTCGGGATGACCAAAAACCGCCAGGGCCGCAGACGCCCATGGTCGGGGGCGCGATTGGCACTGGCAAATATCTGGTCGAGTTCTTCGTCGGTCGGGCCAGGTGACTCCAGCTTCAACGCGGAGTCCCGGCTGAGTAGCAGTTCGAGTGCGTCCATGGTCGTTCCTCCATAACAAGGCAGGAGGTTAGCGCGCGGGAGATGGAACGCAACAGGCAGATGGGTCGAACGACCACCATGACCCGTGACGAATTCAGCGTGTCCCCTCGTGGGCCCGTTCGTTCAAGGTTCGGCGATCGCGCAGTTCGATCCCAGTACGGTGGATTGCCAGGGTCCCATCGCGTTTCATCTGGGCCAGGATTCGGCAGATGGTCTCCACCGTCAGGCCCAGATAATCAGCCATATCGGCCCGGTTCATCGGCAACTCCAGGATCGCTCGGCCGCCAGCGCCGCGGCGCGCATCCATGTCCAGCAAGAAGGAGGCGATGCGTTCGGTGGCTGTCTTCCGGCCCAGCATCAGCAACTGAGCCCGGGCCACGCGCAGATTCGTCAGCGCAAACTCCCGCAGGCGCCGGGTCAGTCCCAGGTGACTTTCCGCCAGGGCCTCCACCATGCGGCGCGGATAACGGCGCATGGTGACGTCGGTGACAGCCTCGGCGCCGAAGTCGAATGTGTCCATGTCGTCCAACCCGAAATGATCCCCGGGCAGGAAAAAGGCCCCCACCTGTCTGCGACCGTCTTCCAGCAATTTCACCGTGCGCACGCAACCGC
The DNA here is from genome assembly GCA_943330455.2 of Nitrosovibrio sp. Nv4. Classification (GTDB taxonomy): domain Bacteria; phylum Pseudomonadota; class Alphaproteobacteria; order Acetobacterales; family Acetobacteraceae; genus Rhodopila. The sequence goes on from CALQHT020000020.1 coordinate 25,955, forward strand.
TCACAACCCGATAGCAATATTGCGCATCATCGCCCTCGGCATGAATTTCAGCCTCGCGGTGCAGATGGACCGTGGAGCCGAACTGCTCCAACAAATCCAAGGCATCGGGCGCATGGGCCCGGACATTCGACACGGTTCCGGACATAGCGCGGGGCACGGCTGCGTCCCGGCTGGCGACCGATGCGATCCCTGTAGAGTGGGTATACCCGTGCATGGCTGTCTCCCTTGCGCTTTGCGCTTTCACACAGCTATGTCGCTCGCAGCCGTCGCGAAATGCGGTTGAAGCCGTACGGGATGCTACGTATGTGCTGCGAAGTGGGGAGCAGTCAGGCGTGGCCGAACCAGGATTGGTTCATGTGGTGGACGACGACCAGGCGGTCAGGGACTCGCTGGGGTTCCTGCTGGAAGCCGCGGGGTATGGAGCGCGCACCTATGCCTCGGCCACGGAATTCCTCAATGCCGCCGAAACCCTGGAATCCGGCTGCGTCCTTACCGACGTGCGTATGCCCGATATCGACGGCCTGGCCTTGCAAAAGCGGCTGGCGGCCCTGGGCTCGCACCTGCCGGTGATTGTCATGACCGGGCACGGCGACGTGCCGATTGCCGTTGAAGCGCTCAAATGCGGTGCCGCCGATTTCCTGGAAAAGCCCTTCGATGATGTCCGTCTGCTGTCAATCATCCGCGACGCGCTCCGATCCAGCGAGAAAACCCGCGAAACCGTTTCCATCCGCAATCAGGTGGCCGCGCGTCTCGACTCTCTCACCCCACGCGAACGAGAGGTCCTGGCGCGACTGGTCGATGGTCAGCCCAACAAAACGATCGCCCTCGACCTGGGGACCAGTCCCCGCACGGTTGAGGTCCAGCGCGCCCGGGTGATGGAGAAAATGGCGGCCAAGAGTTTGCCAGACCTGGTGCGCATGGTCCTCGAAACCGGCGTGTTGCGTTGAGCCCGACCCACGCTGGGTTCCGCCCGTCAAACAATCTCGTTCGGCACCACCGACGCAAATACGTGAATCGTCGCAGATGTGATGCCTCCCTTCCCAGATCAAGCTTCGTCAGCTTGATTCAGATCAACGCCGCCGTTGCCCAGGCGTGAAACTCTCCCCATGGGCTCGAAAGCCGGCCTGATGTTGAGGGCGGAGCAAGCTATGGAAGACGGCGGCCGTCTGATCGTGGCGGTGATAGACGACGACGAAGCGGTACGAGATTCACTGCGGTTCCTGCTGGAAACGGCCGGGTTCGCCGTCGATACGTTCGCATCCGCCTGCCAGTTTCTCGCCGCGCCTGTTACCCATCCCTGCTTCTGCCTGCTGGTCGATCAGCACATGCCGCACCTGACGGGCCTCGATCTGCTGCGCCGCTTGCACGACAATGGCCAAATGCCGCGTGTGGCCTTGATGACCGGGTCTCCGTCCGAGGATCTGACCCGACAGGCCCTGGAACTTGGCGTCGTCGCCGTGCTGGAAAAACCCCTGGCGGAAGAATCGCTGTTCGGCTTCGTCAGTTATTTCTCCCGCTGATCCGATCCGGCAGAACCGAGGCAGAACCGCGGCAGCACCGCGGCCGAACGGGCGGGCCGCCCATCGCTGCCATGCTCCGGTGTGATCTGGGCGGGTCGAGTACGCGGGTTGCCCAGCATAGGCCGGCAGACCCACCGATCGTCGGTCCCACAATCCTTGACCATTCCGCATCAAGGTCATAAGCCGTCATACCCCGTCCGGTTTCCAACCATGAGCGACCAGTCCACAGATCCGCACAGCGAGCTCCTCCGAGCCGCTGCCCAAGGCGACGAACTGGCGTTTGCGGAACTGTATCGGCAAACCAGCTCCCGATTATACGGCACGGCCTACCGGATCTTGAACGGCGCTGAATTGGCCCGGGACGCCTTGCAGGAGGCGTTCGTCAAGGTTTGGACCGAGGCATCCCAGTTCGACCACGAAAAAGGTCGATCAATCCACTGGATGCTCGGCATTCAACGCAATATATGCATCGACATGCTCCGCCGCCGCTCCACCCGCCCCCTGGCCGATGTCGATTTCGAGGATCTCGATATCCCTGTTGCGGCGCAGGAAGGATCGTCTCCCGACGTTGAGCGGTGCGTTGGCCTGCTGGGGGACATGGAGGCAAGGGCCGTGATGTTGGCGGTGTACCACGGGCTTTCGCACACCGAACTGGCATCCAAGCTGAATTTGCCCCTGGGCACGATCAAATCGACAATGCGTAGAGCCTTGAGCAAACTGAGGATCTGCCTGGAACCGGAAGGATCAGATGTCGTCACATCCCACTGACAGCGCGGACGACGACATCGCCGGCCTGTTCGCGCTGGGTGTTCTCGACCCGGATGAACGGGATGCGGCCCTGCGTCGTATCCCGGCCGATCCCGCGTTGCGCGCCCGGATCGACGCATGGTATCGGCGCCTGATGCCACTTGAGGATACGAGACCATCCGTGACGGCTCCACCGGATGCCTGGGCCGCGATCCGCGACCGGATCGGATTACGCGGCGCACCAACCGCGCCAACCGTCCGGCTGCGCAATCAGGGAGTCTGGATGACGATCGCGCCAGGGGTGCGCATGCGCCTCCTTCACGTCGAGCCCGTGACAGGCGAGCGTTCCGCCATCCTGACGATGGAGGCTGGCAGCGAGGCACCGGCGCATGACCATGCGGAAGCCGAAGAGTGCTTCGTGGCTGCCGGCAACATCATAATGGACGGCGTCCATTATGATACCGGCGATCACATTGTCGCACACGCGCATACTCGCCATGAAAGCATCGTCGCCTTGGCCGATACGACGCTTCTGCTGCATTGGGCGGCCAAGCCGGCCTGATCCACTGCGACAGGGCGTTGGTGGGGTGAGATCGCCTGCGACGTGGGCGGTCGGTGGCTCGACCTTCAGGTAACGCGCAGGCCGCACCGATCCAGCCAACGGCGCTGTCCGGACAGGATAGCCCGATGACCAGGCCAGCTATAACCGCGACGCCTGATGCCGCCGGTTGGGCTGCCCCTTTTCTTTCATACCGGACAAGTTCAGCATCGGCTGTGGCAGTTATACGAACGGCCCTAACCGTCGACCGGTCCACCGCCGCGCCTCACCGTCATTGCCTCACTTGATCCGGCAACCCGTGCTTCAGCGGCAGGTGGCGGTTTGCAGGATCAAGTGAGGCAATGACGGTGAGGGTAGGCGGTGCAAAATCCATCAGGTGCACCGATGAGCCCATCTCACGATCCCGACACCGCCGCCCGCGACGCGTTGCGCCTGATCGGCCCCGATCCCCGCAACTGGGTCATTGACCGACCCGGCATCGACCATAACGTCGTGATCGTTGGGGGCGGCCAAACCGGCTGCGGCCTGGCCTTTGCCCTGAAACGCGCGGGGATCGGCAAGGTCTCGATCATCGATGCGGCCGAGGACGAGACCAAGGCCGGCATCTGGCTGACCGCGGCCCGGATGAACCTGCTGCGCACCCCGAAAGCCCTGACCGGTCCCGAACTTGGCATCACCGCGCTGGGATTCCAGTCCTGGTACGAAGCCCGTCATGGCGCCGAGGCGTATGCCGCGATCGACCGTATTCCCCGCGTTACCTGGGCCGAATATCTGGCCTGGTTCCGGCATTTCCTGGCGATCCCTGTGCGCTATCGCACGCGCCTGGTGCGCATCGAGCCCGCGGACGGCCATTTTCGCCTGCACCTGGAAGTCGATGGCGTTGCGCGGACCGAAACTACGAGAAAAATCCTGCTCTGCAATGGCTTCACCGGCAACGGAGGCCCCGCCGTACCAACCGTGATCAGCCAATCCCTGCCGAGACACCTGTATGCCCACACCGAGGATGCCATCGACTTCGCCGCCCTGCGCGGCAAGACGGTGGCGGTGATCGGTGCCGCCGCTTCGGCCTTCGATGCCGCTGGGGTTGCCCTGGAATCGGGAGCCGACGCGGTGCATCTCTATGCGCGTCGGGACACGATTGCCTCGGTCCCGATTTCTCGATCGCGCGGCTATCCGGGCGCCTATGACAACTACCACGCCCTGCCCGACGATCTGCGCTGGCAGCAGGCGATCCGCTTCAAACGCGCCGGCTCCACCCCGACCATCGACGCGGTGCAGCGGGCGGCGCGGTTCCCCAATTTCCATTTGCACCTGTCGGCGCCTTGGGATGAGGCGCGCGAGGACAACGGCAAGGTCCTCGCGCGCGCCGGTGGCCGGGAGGTCCGCTGCGATTTCGTCATCGCCGGGACCGGTTATTTCGTTGACCCATCCGCTCGGCCGGAACTGGCGGATTTCGCGAGCGACATCCTGCTCTGGCGTGATCGCTATGTGCCACCGCCGGGGGACGCGGATGCCAATCTGGGCACCCATCCCTATCTGGGTGCGGGGCACGAATATCTGCCGAAACAGGCCGGATCGGCGGCGTTCCTGCGAGATATCCATGTGCAGAACCCGGCGGGCTTCGTCAGCTTCGGCCTGCCGATCGGGGATGTGCCGAGCATGAAACGGGACATTCCGATTATTGTGGCGCGGGTGAGCCAGGATTTGATGCTGGCCGACCTGGATGCGCACCGCGCCCGGATGACCGGGACTGTGCCGCCGGACTTTCAGCCATCTTTGTATGAGTCCGCCATTCGCGACTGACTGTCGCGCCTCTATCGCGGCGCCATGCGCAGTGCCCCGTCCAGCCGGATCACTTCCCCGTTCAGGAATCGGTTGCCGACGATGTGTTCCACCAGCGCGGCATATTCCTCCGGCCGGCCGAGACGCGGCGGATAGGGGATGGAGGCGCCGAGACTGGCTTGCACCTCGGTCGGCAGCCCTTCCACCATCGGCGTATGGAACAGGCCGGGCGCGATGGTGACCACGCGGACGCCGGCGCGCGCCAGTTCCCTTGCCGCGGGCAGGGTCATTCCCACAACGCCGGCCTTGGACGCCGCATAGGCGGGCTGGCCGATCTGTCCCTCATAGGCGGCGATCGAGGCGGTGTTGATGATCACGCCGCGCTCGTTTTCCTCTAGCGGATCGGCCGAGCTCATTTCGGCGGCGGCGAGGCGGAGCATGTTGAAGCTGCCGATCAGGTTGATGCGAATCACCCGCTCGAACGCGTCCAGGGATAGCGGGCCGTCGCGCCCGACGATCCGGCCGGCGGTGCCGACACCGGCGCAATTGACCAGGACGCGCGCCGGACCATGGGCGGCTCGGGCGGCCGCCATCGCGGCTTCACCGGAGGGGCCATCCGCCACGTCGCAGGCCAGTCCCAGGCCGCCGAACCGCGCCGCGCTGCTGTCCGCGGCGGCTTTGTTGATGTCCAGGACGGCCACCTTGCAGCCTCGACTGGCCAGAAGGGCGGCCGTTGCCGCTCCCAGACCCGAGCCTCCACCCGTAACGACCGCCGCCTGTCCTTGCAGAATCATGTCCGTGCCATCCTGTTGTCCCACGCGCCGCCGCGCGACTTCTATCAACCGACTCAAACATCCACCGATGGCGTCCCCCCATCACCGTCATTGCCGGGTCGAGCCCTGCAATGACGGTGGGGAGGGATGCCATCGGTGAATGGATACGGCTTTTCGTGGTACCCCGCACCCCGCCGCGTGACGATTGCCCCCCAGAAACCATCCCGGACCTGCGTTGCGCAAGGCATCGTGCTTGACCACCCGGCGGCTCGGCGGGACAACAGGCGTAACGCGGTTGAGGGAATGCCGGCATGAGCAACGCCACATCCTATGATGAAGCCTATGGGTCCTGCCTGCGCGACCCGGCCGCCTGGTGGGCCGAGGCGGCGGAGGGCATTGCCTGGACCAAACGATGGGACCGAGCCTTCGATGCCTCGTTGGGCGCGTATGGCCAATGGTTCGCGGGCGGTGAACTGAACACCTGCTACAATGCCCTCGACCGCCACGTCGAAGCCGGCCGCGGGGATCAACCCGCCCTGATCTGGGACAGCCCGATGACCGGGCGGCTCGATGTGCTGACCTACACCCAGATGCGCGACCGCACCGCGAAAGTGGCCGGTGCCCTGGCGAAGCTGGGTGTCGTGCGCGGCGACCGCGTCATCATCTACATGCCCATGGTGCCGGAAGCCGCCATCGCCATGTTGGCCTGTGCTCGCCTTGGGGCCATCCATTCCGTGGTGTTCGGTGGATTTGCCGCTGCCGAACTGGCGACCCGCATCGCCGACGCCAAGCCGAAGGTCATTGTTTCCGCGTCGTGTGGGTTGGAGCCCGGGCGGATCGTCAAATACAAACCCCTGCTGGACGGCGCCATTGAGATGTCGCCGCACAAGCCGGATGCCTGCCTGATCTTGCAACGGGAGCAATCGCCGGCGGACCTCACCCCGGGCCGCGACCACGACCTGCTGGAGGCCGAGGCCGCTGCCCTGCCGCATGGTTGCGTGCCGGTGCTGGCGACCGACCCCCTGTATATTCTTTACACCTCGGGCACGACGGGGCGCCCCAAGGGCGTTGTGCGCGACAATGGCGGTCACGCGGTCGCGTTGTGGAACTCGATGAAGATGCTCTACGGGTGCGACACCGGCGACACCTATTGGGCGGCGTCGGATGTCGGCTGGGTCGTGGGACACAGCTATATCGTCTACGCGCCGCTGCTGCGGGGCTGCACGTCGATCATGTATGAGGGCAAGCCGGTCGGCACGCCCGACGCCGGTGCGTTCTGGCGGGTGTGCGCTCAGCACAAGGTGAAAGTGCTGTTCACGGCGCCGACCGCGATGCGGGCGATCAAGCAGCAGGATCCCAACGGCAAGCTGTCCGCCAACTACGATCTGTCGGGGCTGGAGGCGCTCTACCTTGCCGGGGAGCGGTGCGATCCGCCGACCGCGGTCTGGGCGGCCGAGATGCTGCAGAAGCCCGTGGTCGATCACTGGTGGCAGACCGAGACGGGCTGGGCGATCACCAGCGGCTTCCGCCAGTTCGGGCTGTTTCCGTTCAAGCCGGGGTCGGGAGGCAGGCCGAGCCCGGGGTATGATTTGCATGCGTTGGATGACGATGGGGTGGTGTTGCCGCGGGGTGCTACGGGCAATCTGTCGCTCAAACTGCCTTTGCCGCCGGCCTGCGGTCCGACGCTCTGGCAGAACGACGAGGGCTACCGGTCGTCCTATCTGGCGGATTTTCCGGGGTGGTATCGCACCGGCGATGCCGGCATGATCGATGAGGACGGCGATGTCTGGGTCATGGGCCGCACCGACGATATCATCAATGTCGCTGGCCATCGCCTGTCCACGGGATCCATGGAGGAAGTGCTGGCGTCGCACCATGATGTCGCGGAATGCGCGGTCATCGGCGCCAAGGACGAGTTGAAGGGCCAGACCCCGGTTGGCCTGGTGGTGCTGAAATCCGGCGTGAACCGCCCGGACATCGACATCACCACCGAGTTGGTCGCGCTGGTGCGGGAGCGGATCGGCCCCGTCGCGTCGTTCCGCGATGCACGCGTGGTCACTCGGCTGCCCAAGACCCGATCCGGGAAAATCCTGCGTGCGACGATCCGCAAGATTGCCGATGGAGAAACCGTGCCAGTTCCGCCGACGATCGAGGACCCGGCGACTTTGGACGAAATCGGGAAAGTGTTCCGTGGTTAGGCGAGGCGCACGAATAATCGCTACAACCGAGGCGCCCCCTCACCGTCGTTGCCGGGCTCGACCCGGCAACCCGCGCTTCAACGGTAGGGGGCGGGTGACGGTAAGGGGACGCCTCGGTTGTCGCGATTATTTGTATGCGTTGCCTTAGTGCAATCCTGACCGTTTTGCAGAACTGGTAAGAACCCATGGCCCGCTTGAGCGTCAACCTCAACAAGATCGCCCTGTTGCGCAATTCCCGGCGCACCGGGGTGCCCGACCTGCTGCATTTCGGCCGGCTCGCACTGGACTCCGGGGCCGAAGGCCTGACCGTGCATCCGCGCCCAGACGAGCGGCACATCCGCCGGTCGGACGTCCCGGGGCTGGCGGCGGTCCTGCACCCGTACCGCCCGAAAGCGGAGTTCAACATCGAGGGATATCCCGACGAACGCCTGATGGAGATCCTGCGGGAAACCACGCCGGAGCAATGCACCCTGGTGCCGGACGGGCCGGACGCGTTCACCTCGGAGGAGGGGTGGAAACTGACCGGCGAGCAGATGACCTTGGCCCGGACCTCGATTGCCGCGATCAAGGCGTTGGGGTGCCGGGTGATCCTTTTCATCGACCCCGACCCCGCCGTGCTGCCGCTCGCGCGCCAGTCCGGGGCTGATGGGGTGGAGATCTACACTGGCGCCTACGCGGCCGCCTTCCGCCAGAACGACCATGCGGGAATTTTGGCCGCGATCGCCGAAACGTCTCGCCAGGCAGCGGGGCTCGGGTTGGTGGTGAACGCGGGGCACGATCTGAACCTGGTCAATCTGCCGCCGCTGATGGAGGCGGTCCCCGACCTGGCGGAGGCCTCGATCGGTCACGAGCTGACGGCGGATGCGCTGGAGATGGGGTTCGCGGCCACGGTCTCGGCCTATGCGCGCGCGCTGGGGGCGACGGTTTCGGGCTCTCGTCGCTGACGGCTGCGTTCTTCTCGGTGGAGGCCCATTGATAGTGCGGAGTTCTTGCCACTCGGTCGGGACCAGTGGTAGGAACGTACCATGAACGATGACAACAGCCCAGCGGGCGACGACCCGGTCGACAACTTCATTCGGTCCAACACCATCAAGATTCCGGCCGTGCTGGCGATGGAAGGTTCTGACGCGGTGGCGGCGGTCGCCGGGATGATCACCAATCCCGTCCGGATCCCGGTGCGGATCGACTATGGTCAGTCTGGCCAGCCAGGACTGGCCGCTTCCGATGACTCGATGCGGGAGACGCAGAGGGTGGCGCCGCCCTCAAGCGCTGCGACCGAGCCGGCCGACGATGGGAGCGGTGCGGACCGCGGTGGCAGCATGGCGCCGCGCCGCCGGCGACGGTAAGCAGCCGGCACAGACCCCGCATCGGTTGGCGGGTGCGATCGTCTTTCCGGTCGTTCGCGTGCGTCGGCAGGAAAATTAGCGAAATATTCTCCCTTTCCGCGTTACTCCTGTAACCCAAAGCAGGCTGACTGGACGGATCTATACGGAACGTCCGTCAATCGGAAGGGAAGTCCATGATTGCGCTCTCGATCATCGCAGTTCTGCTGCTGGGACTGGTGGGTCTGTACATCCACGATCGCATGCAGACCACGCACACGATCCTGCGCAATTACCCGATCCTTGGCTATTTTCGCTATTTCGCCGAGACGATGGGCGAGTACATGCGGCAGTACCAATACCTGCCGGACTGGGCCGAACGACCCTTCAACCGCCTGGAACGGGCCTGGGTCTATCGATCTGCCAAAGGCGTGTCCAACCTGACCAGCTTCGGCAGTGAGAACGTTCCCAGCTTCGTGTTTCGCAACGCCGCCTTCCCGGTCCTGGAGGAGGAGAAGAAGCCCTTTCTCGGCAAACGGATCGGCATCGAGGAGGGACCCGGCGCCTGCCTCCACCCCTATTTCGCCACCAGTTTGTTCAATATCAGCGGCATGAGCTACGGCGCACTGAGCCACGCCGCGGTGTCTGCCCTGTCGCGCGGCGCCAAACACGCCGGCATATGGATGGCGACCGGGGAGGGCGGCCTGTCGCCCTACCACCTGGAAGGTGGCTGCGACATCGTCATGCAGATGGGGACCGCGAAATACGGTGTGCGCGATGAGCACGGCAATCTGTCGGAGGGTCGGTTGCGGGAGATCGCCGCCTATGACCAGGTCCGAATGTTCGAGGTGAAACTCGCGCAGGGGGCGAAACCCGGCAAAGGCGGTATCCTGCCTGGCATCAAGGTCACGGCGGAAATCGCCGCCATCCGAGGCATCCCCGTCGGTCAGGACAGTATCAGCCCCAACCGTCACCTCGACATCGGCAACATCCGGGAACTTGGCGCGTTTGTGGATCGGGTTCGCACGATCGGTGGCAAGCCGGTCGGCGTGAAATTCGTCGTCGGTGATCCGGCCTTTCTCGATGACTGGTTCACCGACTGCGTCGCGCATCCGGAGCATTGTCCGGATTACATCCAGGTCGACGGCGGTGAAGGTGGCACGGGCGCCGCACCGGCCGCACTGATCGATTACGTCGGTCTGCCCATTACCGAGGCCCTGCGCCATGTCGTCGCGGCGCGGGAGCGTCACGGGTTGAAGGACCGCATCCGGATCGTCGCCTCCGCCAAGCTGATCACGCCGGACAAGGTGGCCTGGGCCTTGTGCATGGGGGCGGATTTCGTGTCCTCGGCGCGCGGTTTCATGTTCAGCCTCGGCTGCATCCAGGCCATGAAATGCGGGTCCGGAATGTGCCCGACCGGGGTGACGTCGTCGAAGGAGCGATTGATCGCGGGCCTGGACCCGACCGACAAGGCGGCCCGGGTCGCGCGCTATGCCATCCGGGTGCGCGAGGAGGTCGAGGTAATCGCCCATGCCTGCGGCGTGGCGGACCCGACCGGCTTCCTGCCGCGCCATGTGACGAATATCGAGCGTGGTGTGGGCGGTTTCCGCGCGGCTCAGTCGGGGGACTGAGCCTACTCGGGCAGGCCGCCGAGGCGCAGGCGTTGGGCGAATTCATCCCGCAGGGCGCCCCGCAACGGGGTATTTTTGCGGAATTTGGACACGCGGAAGTCCGGGTCCATTTCCAGCATTTGTTGGGCGAATTCCCGCGCCTCATCAAGGCGTCCCAACACGACCAGACTGGCGATCAGGGTCCGCAGATTGGAGGTCTGCGTGCCGTTATGGGCGGCGGACAGGCGGCCCCAACTGGCGGCTTCCTCGAAATTGCCGTTGATATAGTGCGCTTGCGACAGCACGTGCTCGTGCCAGTAGCAATCCGGCCCGATCGGCGACAACCGCACCGCCTGCTGGGCTCGGACCAGCGCGGTCTCCGCATCGCCCATGAAACCGCAGGTCAGGCTGCTGAAACTCCAGGCCCAGGCGCAGCTTGGTCCGGAGGCCAGGGCCCGTTCCTGGAATTCGGTCGCGGTCCGGTAGGCCTTTTTCAGATAGGACTGGGTATGGCCGTAGACCGCGAGCGCCAGCGCGTCGTTGCCATCCCGCTCAATCGCCGCCAGCGCCGAAACCGCGGCGAGGCGCGCATCGGCTTGCGGATCGTCGGACCAGCCTTGGCCGATACAGGTGACGTGCCAATAGGCGGTATGGCAATGCGCCGGTCCGAAGGTCGGCTCGATCTCCGTGGCCTGGCGCAACAGGTCCCGCGCCTTGAAGAACGAGGCCCGATCGGTCCGGTAAATCAGATCCAGCGCCTGCAAGGTCAGATCATAGGCGGTCAGGCTGTCCGGACGCAGGCGGCCGATCCGCAGCAACTCCCGCTCCAACACCTGCGGCGCGACGGCGGTCGCCACTTGCAGGGCGATCCGATCCTGCAGGTCGAACAGGTCCGCCATGCCACCATCGAACCGCTCCGCCCAGATCACCCGGGCGGTTTCGGCTTCGTTCAGTTCGACCGAAATCCGAAGCCGATCGCGGGAACGGCGGACGCTGCCATGCAGAACATAGCGGACGTCCAGGTCATGTCGGATGCGCCGCAAATCGACCGGCAGACGGGCGAACCCCAATGTGGCGCTGCGGGAAACGACGAGAAGGTCCTTCAGACCGCCGAGGATGCGGATGATATCGTCCACGATTCCTTGGGAGAAATAGTCCCCTTCCTCATCGTCCTGCATCGTGCGGAACGGCAGCACGGCCAGGGATGCACGCCGATCCGTGGTGACGGCCGGCGGGACCGCGGGTCGAGCCTTTACGATGGGGGGGGTGCCACCCCAGCTCTGGCATTCTTCCGCCGAGATCGAGAAGACGACCACCGGTTCGCGCAGGTTCTTCAGTTGTGGCTCGCCGATCCTGCTGAAATTCGCCGTGACGGCCGTGCTGACCTGATCGTAGACCGCTTCGGAGAGAAAAATACTCCCTGGGGTCGCGATTTGCTCCAGCCGAGCCGCGATGTTGACGGCATTGCCGCCGGTATGGCCGCGTTGGACCAGGACTTCCCCCGCGTTGATGCCGATGCGGTATTCGATCCGCCGATCCGCCGGCAGGGCGGCCGATCGCCTCGCGGCGTCGCTTTGCACACGGAGCGCACATCGCAGCGCTTCGACCGCGCTGGGGAATTCGGCCATCAGCCCGTCGCCGGCGAATGAGAACACGCTGCCCTGGGACTTTTCGATCTCCTGGACCAGCCTGTCCATTTCCACGCCGACGCGGCTATGGGTGGCTTCCTCATCGTCGTTCATCAAGGCGCTGTACCCCTTGATGTCAGCCGCGAGTATGGCCGCAAGTCGACGACTGACCGACCCTGATCCAGGCGATCCTTCAAGACTCGACGGTTCCGCGTCCCCTTGGAGAATGTCCATGTTCGCACTCGAGTCACAGGCGTTTGATCAGCCCACTCCGAATCAGTCCTGTCCGAAAGCAATGGAGCCCAGTCCGGGCAATCGTTATCCGGGCGTTGGCTAACAGACGTTCGATACATCTTATATCACTGGATCCCAACAGGGCAATACGGCGGGTGTTCATGCGTCGTGAGCGGGCGGGGCAGCCGATCCGGACGCTCCGTCCCCGTCCCGGGGGCCGGCGGACCACATGTTTACCGGGCAGATGACCGATGCTCTGTGATCCGCGTCACAGAAAAGCGTGAAACTGGCCGACGGCCCGAAGATCCGGGGCGACCTGTATCGCCTGAAATTGCCTCGAAAAACATATCGAAAGTAGAATGTCGAAAAAATCGCGTCAATTCTGATTGTGTGAAGTAAATCACATCCAGAGTGAGAGATACGCCCTAGCCTCCGCCCATCGCCGAACAGCAAGTGTCGGTCTTGGAGGATCACAAAATGAAAATCTCCCTCGCTCCCATCAGCATTGTCGACAACGGCGCCGTCAAGCTCGGTTCCGGGAATATCCAGGACATGCGCGTTGCGCTGCCGACCCGCGCCATCGCTGACAAGGGCGCCGTCAAGCTCGGTTCCGGGAATATCCAGGACATGCGCATCGCGCTGCCGACCCGCGCCATCGCCGACAAGGGCGCCGTCAAGCTTGGTTCGGGCAACATCCAGGACATGCGCGTCGCGCTGCCGACCCGCGCCATCGCCGACAAGGGCGCCGTCAAGCTTGGTTCGGGCAACATCCAGGACATGC
>CALQHT020000021.1 GCA_943330455.2 Nitrosovibrio sp. Nv4
ACATAGCGCGATGAGAGCGACCGAGCCAGGCTCGTTCAATCGGAACAAGCCCACTAAAGTGTCAACCATGTGCCCGGTCTGAAGTGTCAAGGATGTGCCCGGCCCTACAGGGTCAAGCCCGGCAATGACGGTGAGACGTGTACTCGATCGCACAACTTTGGTTCGCACTCGTTGGTGTTTCCTTGTCGGCCTGAGCGCAGGGTGGCAGGTTGCTCCGGCATGTCCACCTCCGACAACACCCATCTGATTACCGTTCCGGGTCAACGGGAAGCGCTGGTCCCGCCGTCTCCGGCACGGATACGCGCGTTGCGGCGCCATCTGATCGAGGCGATCCGAGATCTGGTCAAGGCGCGGAGGCCGGACCGCCTGGTGCAACGCCGCACGGTGGAACCGACCGGGTTCAGGGCCGCGGTGGTAACGGAAAGCTGCGGCCATTGCCGCGGGTCCTGCTGCATGGCCGGCGGCACGCACGCGTTCCTGGATGAACGCACCATGGCCAGGGTCCATGCGGAACAACCGGACCTGACCGCCCGCCAGGTCATTCGAGCCTATATCGGCTCGGTGGCCCCGTTGGCCTACCGCGACTCCTGCCTGTTTCACGGCCCGTCAGGGTGCACGCTCGCTCGGCCGCTGCGCGCGGAGCTGTGCAACAGCTATTACTGCAACGGGCTGTTGGATTTTCTGAACGCGCCTGCGGACGGGACCAAGACGATCACCATCGAGACCCATGCCGGAGACAGGCGGGTCATGACCTCCGGCATGTCGCCGGTCGAGACCGCAGCCGGTTCCCCGACTTGAAGGAAGCGGCATTCACACATGTCGCCGCTGCCTCGATGTGCGAATGCCGTAAGGCCTGAAGCGCCGCGGTATCGTCGCCGGATCAGGCCGCCATCGGCACGACCTGCCCACCCGGCACATGGTCCAGATGGCAGGCCGATTGATGCCCATCCCCAACCGAGCGCAATTGCGGCTCCTCCGTCTTGCACCGATCGAACGCGAACGGGCACCGCGTATGAAACCGGCACCCCGACGGCGGATTGATCGGGCTCGGCACGTCCCCGGTCAGGACGATGCGGTCGCGCTTGGCCAAAGGATCGGGAACCGGCACCGCCGACAACAGCGCGCGCGTATAGGGATGGTGCGATGAGGAAAACAACGTCCGCCGATCGGCAAGTTCGACGATCTTGCCCAGATACATCACCGCCACTCGATGGGTCAGATGCTCCACCGTTGCCAGATCGTGGCTGATGAACAGCAACGCCAGGCCGAGTTCGTCCTGCAAATCGACCAACAGGTTGATAATCTGGGCCTTCACCGACACGTCCAGCGCCGAGACCGCCTCATCGCAGATAATCAGGTCCGACCCGGGCGCCAGGGCCCGAGCGATGCCGATGCGCTGGCGCTGGCCGCCGGAAAATTCGTGCGGATAGCGGCGGATGGAATCGCGTGGCAGACGGACCTTGTCCATCAAGGCCTCGACCTTCTCGTCGATATCTTTCTTGCCGCTGACGAGGCCAAAATTGATCAGCGGTTCGGCCAGGATGTCACGCACCTTCATGCGTGGGTTCAGACTGCTGAACGGGTCCTGGAACACCACCTGCACCCGCCGGCGCATCGGGCGCAGCTTGCTGGGGGACATGTTGTCGATGCGCTCTCCGTCCAGCCGCACCTCACCGTCCGTGATCGGATACAGGCGCAGGATGGCCTTGCCGACCGTCGATTTGCCGCAACCGGATTCGCCCACCAGCGACAGGGTTTCCCCGCGCCTGATGTCGAACGAAATGCCATCGACGGCATAGACATGCGCGGTCACCAGGCCGAGCAGGCCGCCATGGATGGGGAAATGCTTCTTGAGGTTCTTGACCTGAAGCAATGGCGTATCGGTCATCATGCGGCCATCCGGCGTTCGGCGTAATGGCAGGCCACCAGGTGATCCGGCGCCTTGGCCTCGATCGCCGGAGCGATCCTGGAGCACACCTCTGTCGCCATGTAACAGCGGCTGGCAAAGGCGCAGCCGACGATCGGGCGACGCATATTGGGCACCAAGCCGGCGATTTCCGCCAGCTTGCCGCGACCGCCTTCCACCAAAGACGAGCCCAGCTTCGGCACCGCGCCAATCAGGCCGCGCGTATAGGGATGCAGCGGGCGGGCGAAGATTTCGTTGACCGGGGCTTCCTCGACCTTGCGGCCGGCATACATCACCACAACCCGTTCGGCCATTTCGGCCACCACACCCAGATCGTGGGTGATCAGCATGATGGCCGACCCCAGACGGGTTTTCAGGTCGCGCATCAGGTCCAGTATCTGAGCCTGGATGGTCACGTCCAGCGCCGTCGTGGGTTCGTCGGCGATCAGCAGCTTCGGATTGCAGGCCAGTGCCATCGCGATCATCACACGCTGGCGCATGCCGCCCGAGAGTTGGTGCGGGTATTCGCGCACGCGGCGAGCGGGCGCCGGGATGCCGACCAGGGTCAGCATCTCGACGGCCTTTTCCTCGGCCGCGCTTGCACCCATGCCCTGGTGCAGTTGCACCGTCTCCCCGATCTGGTGCCCGACGGTCAGCACCGGATTGAGGCTGGTCATCGGCTCCTGAAAGATCATGGAGATGGAGTTGCCGCGGATGTCCCGCATCTCCGCCTCGGTCAGTTTCAGCAGGTCGCGCCCTTGGAAGCGGATGGACCCGGCGATCTTGCCCGGTGGCTCCTGGATCAGGCGCAGGATGGACATGGAGGTGACCGACTTGCCGCAACCGGACTCGCCGACGATGGCGATGGTCTGGCCGGAATCGACCTGGAAGGACACGCCCTCGACCGCGCGGACCACCCCATCGGGCGTGGCGAAATGCGTCTGGAGGTTTTCGACTTCGAGAAGAGCCATCGGTCTACAGTCGCTTTGCCAAACGGGGGTCGAGCGCATCCCGCAGACCGTCACCCAGCAGGTTCACGGCCAGCACGGTGATCGACAGGAAGATCGCCGGGAAGAACACGATATAAGGCTTCACCTGCCAGAGCGCGCGCCCTTCGGCCATGATATTTCCCCAGCTTGGGATGATCGGCGGGGTACCCGCGCCGATGAACGACAATGTGGCCTCGGCGATCATGGCGGAGGCGCAGATGAACGTCGCCTGCACCATCAGCGGCGCCAGGGTGTTCGGCAGAATGTGCTTCCAGATGATGACATGGGTGCGCGTGCCGGACGCGATGGCCGCTTCTACATAAGGCTGTTCGCGCAAGGACAACACGACGCCGCGGACCAGGCGGCAGACGCGCGGGAACTCGGCGATGCTGATGGCGATGATGACGTTCTTCACCGACGCACGGGTCAGCGCCATCAGCGCGATGGCCAGCAGGATCGGCGGGATGGACATCAGTCCATCCATGAAGCGCATGACCACCGCGTCCACACCGCGCATGAAGCCGGCGACCAGCCCCAATGCCGTGCCAACGACGGCGGCGATCGCTGCCACCGAGAACCCGACCAAAAGCGACACCTGCGACCCATACAGCACGCGCGAGTACACATCGCGTCCGAGCATGTCGGTGCCGAACCAGTATGTCGCGGAGGGCTCTCGGGTACGCCGCGACGGTGCCAGCGCGGTCGGGTCCTTGGTGCCGAGCAGCGGCGCAAGGAGTGCGATCAGCACCATGATGCCGACCAGGGCGCCGCCGATCACGATTGTGGGATGGCGATGGACGAAGCCCATGATCTTGCCGCGCTCCTTGGCGGGCGGCAGCACGTCGGGCAGCCGGGGTGCTTCGGTGAAGCTCCCGGGCTCTATGGAGGTGGCGCTCAATACCGGATCCTCGGGTCAAAGAGAGTGTAGAGCAGGTCAACGATGAGATTGACCACCACGTAGACGCAACTGAACAGGAGTACGACGCCCTGAATAACCGGGTAATCGCGGCGCAGGATGGCATCGACGGTCAAGCGGCCCAGGCCCGGAATAGCGAAGACGCTTTCGGTCACCACCGCGCCGCCGATCAGGGCGGCGAAGCCGATGCCGACGATGGTGACGATCGGGACGGCGGCGTTTTTCAACGCATGCAGGAACAGGATGCCGCGCTGGCCGACGCCTTTGGCCTTGGCGGTGCGGACGTAATCCTGCGACAGCACGTCCAGCATGGTCGCGCGGGTGATGCGGGCGATCAGCGCCATGTAGACCAGACCCAGCGCCACCGCGGGCAGGATCAGGTTGCGCAGGAACGGCAGCAGACCGTGGGAAATCGAGGTGAACCCCTGCACTGGCAGCCAATCCAGCTTCAGCGCGAACACGAAGGCCAGCAGGTAACCGATCACGAACACCGGCGTCGAAAACCCGAATACCGCGGTCATCATCACCAGCCGGTCGATCCAGGTGCCATGCTTCCACGCCGCGATCACACCCATCGGAATCGCAAACGACAGCGACAGGGTCAGGGTCAACGCCATCAGCGACAATGTCGGCTCGATCCGCTGCTGGATCATGTGCGACACAGGCAGATTGGTGAAGATCGAGTTCCCAAGATCGCCCTGCAACACCGACCACAGCCAGTCGACGAAGCGGATCACGAAGGGCCGATCAAGACCGAGCGAGGCCCGGATCCGCTCGACGTCATCGGGCGTCGCCTGATCGCCGGCGATGATCGCCGCCGGATCGCCAGGAGCGATGTACAGAAGACTGAACACGAAAAGCGCCACGATCAGGATGACCGGTATCGTGGCGAGGACGCGACGTGTCGCGTAAGCTAGCATGCGCGCGTTGCTCCGTTCAGGCCGGCATCGGGTGGAATAGGGTCATATCAGGACTTGCTCACATCCCAAAAGATCGGGAACGGCGCCTTGACGACACCGGTCAGGGTCTTGCGCCACGCCTGGTATCCCTTGAAGAACCCGGTCGGGACGTAGACGACATGCTCCATCGCGGCCTGGTTCAGCGCGGCGATCGCCTGTTTCTCAGCGGCCAGATCCGGCGCGCCATACCAGGCCTGGATGCGTTCCTGCACCAGGTCGGATTTCGGCCAGCCGAACCAGGCGGTGTCGCCGCTGGCATCCAGCGCGATGTAGGGCGCGGGATTCACGCAATCGGCGCCGGCATGCCAGGTGTGGAAGATGTTCCAACCGCCCTGGGCCGGCGGCTCCTTCTTGGCACGCCGCTGTCCCACGGTGCCCCAATCCAGCGCGGCGTATTCCACATTCATGCCGATGCGCTTCAGGGCATCCGCGGTCACATCGCCCTGCGCCTTGATCACCGCCAGATCGGTCGCCACCAGCAGCACGATCGGCTCGCCCTTGTAGCCGGACTCGGCCAGCAGCTTCTTCGCCAACTCGTAGTTGCGCGGGCCTTTCAGCGGTTCGCCGCCGACTTCGGTATAAAGCGGGGTGTCCGGCGTGAAATACCCGGGAACTTCTTTCCACAGACCGGGATCGTCGCCCACCACCGCTTGCATGTAATCCGACTGGTTCACCGCAAGCTGCACGGCTCGCCGAGCGCGGACGTCGTTGAAGGGGGGGTGCAGGTGGTTGAGGCGAAGGGAGCCGATATTGCCCAACGGATCGGCGATATCGACGGCAATCCCGGACGTTTTGCGCAGCAGCGGCACCAGATCGGGGACAGGGGTTTCCCACCAGTCGACCTCCCCGGATTGCAGGGCGGCGGAGGCGGTGGCGGCATCCGGCAGAATGTGCCACTCGACCCGGTCCAGCATCATCCGTTTGCCGCCCGCCAGCCAGGAGGCTTTCTCGACCCGCGGCACATAGCCGGCAAAACGCTCAAACGCGGCGCGGGAGCCGGGCACCCATTCGTCCTTGCGGAACCGCATCGGGCCGGAGCCGACAATCTCCGTGATCTGCTTGAAAGGATCGGTCGCGGCGATCCGTTCCGGCATGATGAACAGGCAGGGGGTGCTGCTCTTGCCAAGGGCGAACAGCATCTTCGGATAGGGTTGGTTCAGGCGGAAGCGGAACGTGCGGTCGTCGACAACCTCCAACGCGTCCAGGCGGCGCTTGATAGGCAGCCCCATCGTGGCATCGCGCGCCATCCAGCGATTAATGCTGGCGACGGCGTCCTTGGCGAGCACGGGTTCGTTGTCGTGAAATTTCAGGCCGGGCCGCAGCCGAAAGGTCCAGGTCTTGAAGTCGGGGCTGACTTCGTGCGCTTCGACCATCTGCGGCTGGGGTTCCAGCTTGTCGTTCACGCCATACAGGATGTCCCAGATCATCAGGGAGCCGTTGCGGACGACGTATTGCGTGCCCCAGATCGGGTCGAGATTGGCCAAATTTGCCTGCGGCACAAACCGCAGCACCTTATTATCCGCCCCTTGCGCCAGGCTCGGCGTTGCCAATCCCACCGCACCGGCCCCAGCGATAGCGCCGGCACCGGCCAATCCGGCCGAACCCTTCAAGAATCCCCGACGATCGATCACGCGTTCATGGCTCCCTGTCGCCTTTTGGCTGCCGGTATCGCTCTCGGTTACGCGGCAACATCCAACCGTGCCTTATGCCGGCGCGGAATACCAGAGGGGGTAGTGCGCGATCTTCATCAAAAAACCGAGCGCCGGGGTGGGTTGTTCGGGGGTTGGGATGAGGGGTTTCGCGCACGAATATTGCGTGAAACCCCCTCTCCTGGCCCCTCCCGCAAGAGAGAAGCGAAAATATTCTCCAGAAAGGGCCAAATTCAGAATTATGTGACTGTCCACCATCACAGGCTCCGACGAACGCGCCCCAGGGGCGTTCTACGCCTTCTGCGCGCCCCAGAAGACCGGGGCCGATCCCCGCAGCAGACCGGTCACATTCTTCCGCCAGGCCGCGTGAGGCATGTACTGGCCGCATGGGATAATCGGCACCGAATCGAAGGCGGCGAGCTGATAGTCGGCCTCCAGCTTCCGCCGTTCGGCATCGCTGTCGGCATCGATCCAGGCGGCGAGCGCATTCTCGATCCGCGGATCGTCCGGCCAGCCGAACCAGGCTTTCGGGCCGTTGCTGCGCATCGGGTTGGACAACAGCGGAGACGCGAACTCCGGCGCCGGCGCACCCGCTGGAAACAGCGACCAGCCCCCCTTCTCCAATGGCTCCCGGGACGGGCGGCGCTGCACGATGGTGCCCCAATCGGTCATCTGTTCGTCGATGTTCATCCCCACCTTGCGCAATGCGTCGACCGCGACGGTGATGAAGGCGTTGTAGACGACCTGGTCGGTGGGATGCATGACCACCAGGCGGTCGCCCTTGTAGCCGGCGTCATCCAGCATCTTCTTGACCTGATCGACGGTTTTCCGGTTTCGGACATTGTCCATGCCGGCCTCGGTGGCGGATGGCATGCCCGGGACGAAGAAGCCGATGGGGGCGCGCCAGGTGGACGGGTCATCGCCCATCGCCGCGATCATGCACTCCTGCTGGTCGATCGCCGCCAGCATCGCCCGCCGGACGCCGGGATTGGCGGTCGGGCCGGCGATATGGTTCGGCCGCAGCAGCGCAATCGTGCCGTAGATGTCCAACTGACCCGTCGTCACCCCAGCGTTGCGTTTCAGCATGGGAATCAGGTCCGGTTGCGGCAGTTCCAGCCAGTCGACTTCCCCCGCGGCCAGGGCGTTGGCGGCGGTGGCCGCGTCGGGCACCACCTTCCATTCGACCCGGTCGACATAAACCTTGTGCCCTCCCGAGTTGTAGGAGGCCGGTTCCTGGCGCGGGACATATTGGTCGAAGCGGGCGAAGGCGGCGTGGCTGCCGGACACGTAATCGGCGGGCAGGAATCGGAATGGGCCGCAGCCGACGACCTCGGTCACCTGCTTGAACGGATCGACGGTGGATGCAATGCGCTCGGGCATCATCACGGGGGCGGGCTGCACCTTCGACAGGAACCGGGTCAGCAGGGGAAACGGCTTGCTGAGCCGCCAGACCAGGGTGCGGTCGTCCTTGGCCTCGATCGCATCGACGCGCGCGTGGATCACCGGTGCGCTGGCATCGCGCTTCAACCAGCGTTGCAGCGACGCCACGCAGTCGCGCGCCAGGACCGGGGTGCCGTCGTGCCAGACCAGACCTTCGCGCAAACGCATGGTCCAGCGCTTACCGTCGTCCTCGATGACATGGCCTTCGACCATCAGCGGCTGCGGTTCGAAGGCCTCGTCGCGGCCATACAGGGTCTCGTAGACCATCAGGGCGAAGTTGCGGGTGACGGTTGCGGTGGTCCAGACCGGGTCCAGGCTGGTGAGATTGGCCTGGGGGACGAAAATCAGCGGCTTGTTCCCGGCTGCGATGGCCGGTCGAGCAAGCGGAGCGATCGCGGCGCTTGCCAGAAAGCTACGTCGTTTCAAGGTCTTCCTCCCGTCGAGCCGTTACCGCTCTTGATATCGGTCGGATTGTAGGAGGGCGTCGGCGTTCGCGAAAGCGTCATCGCGCCTCGATAGGGAGGGCAGCTAGGCTCGACCCGCAAGACTGGCTAACCCATTTGGCGCGAAGCGAGCCCACACCGCCATGGCGGCTGCGGACCTGCCATGGTGCGGCGGGACCCGTGCTCAATGCCGGACGCCCGGTTATGGTTGTCCGTCGCATTATGCCAACCTCGCAGTGACCTGGGGTCTGAACGGTCGGCGCGATCGGTTCGGCGAAAGAGCGGTCGGCCCCGTGACCGCCGCACGCCAGAGGTGACGGCCGAGATCCGTCGCCGCCGGCTATGCCTCGTGAAAATGCCTACCCAAGCGGCTTCCCGGCATCGCGAGTCTGAAACTCCACGATCACAGACAAGGGGCCGAATGGGACGGTCACGGCATAGCCGACCGTGCCGAGATCGGAGGCTTGGGGCAGTACGTCAGGGAGCAATCCCGCAAAATCGGGCGTGATCGTGGTGAACTGGACAATCAGGCCCGGTTCTGCGGCCGTCGTCTGGTTGCCACCGGGCACATGGAAATTCCCCCCGTCACCCAGGCCGCCGGACTGGGCACCCAGGCTGGAGGGGGTGACGAAGCTCAACTCCGCATCGCCGGGAGCCCAGCTTGCCGTCGCGGATACCGTGTCGCTCATCGAATGTCCCCTTTGAGACTCGCCGGGATAACTTCCGGCGCACGGTATATTTGACATATGACATTTATCGGGACAATGGCCACCAAGTTAAGAATGGTTCACAAGAACCCTTGCCCCCGGCCGCACCGTCGTGCCTCGCCTGCCGCCCTACTCCGCCGCCTTCGCCACGCCCGAGACCCGGGTCCGGGTGCGCAGGGTCACGAACTCCTCCGCCGCGGTCGGATGGATACCGATGGTGCGATCGAAATCGGCCTTGGTGGCGCCCATCACCACGGCGATCGCCAGGCCCTGCAGGATCTCCGGCGCGTCCTCGCCCACCATATGCACCCCGAGGATCTTCTGGCTGGCCTGATCCACCACCAGCTTCATCATGGTCTTGCGCGTGCGCCCCGACAGGGTGTGGCGCATCGGGGTGAATTTGGTGACGTAGACATCCACGGGGCCTTCCGCCGCGGCTTCCTCCTCGGTCAGCCCGACGGTGCCCACCGGTGGGGTCGAGAATACGGCCGAGGGAACATTGCGCAGCGAGACGCCGCGTGGGTTCTTGCCGAACAGCGTATCGGCCAGGGCATGGCCTTCCGCCGTCGCGACCGGGGTCAGGTTGACCCGGTCGGTGACGTCGCCCATGGCGAAGATATGCGGTTGTGCGGTCCGAAGGTTGTCGTCGACGATCACCGCTCCGGCCGCGTTCGTGGTGACGCCGGCCTGCTCCAACCCGATCCCGGCGGTAGAGGGTTTGCGTCCGGTCGCGAAGAACACCAGGTCGGCCTCGACTTTCTGGCCTTGCCCGAAGGTCAGTACGCGACCGTCGCCGGCGGCTTCCAGCTTTTCCGGCTGACAGCCCGGATGCAGGATGACGCCCTGGGTTGCCAACGCCTCCGCCAGGCTTTCCCGAACATCCTGGTCGAAGCCGCGCAGGGGCAGCTTCTGGCGGTAGATCAGATGCACTTCCGCGCCCAGGGCGCTGAAAATGCCGGCGAATTCCACCGCGATGAAGCCGGAGCCGACGATCGCGATGCGCTTCGGCATCCGCTCCAGATAGAACGCGTCGTCGGAGATGATGCCCAACTCGGCCCCCGGGATCGACGGGCGGACCGGATGGCCGCCGGTGGCGACGACGATCTTCTCGGCCGTGATGCGCTTGCCGCCGACATCGAGCGTGTGGGGGTCGATGAACACCGCCCGGGCGTCGAAAATCGTGGCGCCGGCGCCGTTCAGCAGGCGGCGGTAGATGCCTTCCAGCCGGGTGATTTCGCGATCCTTGGCGGCGATCAGTTTGGACCAGTCATGCGGGCCCTTCTGGATCGTCCAACCGAAGCCGGCGGCATCGTCGGCCCAGCCGCCATACTCCCCGGCCTGCACCAGCAGTTTCTTGGGCACGCAGCCGATATTGACGCAGGTGCCGCCCCAGAACCGTTCCTCGGCCACGCCGACGCGCGCGCCGTGGCCGGCGGAAATGCGGGCACAGCGCACGCCAGCGGAACCGCCGCCGATCACGAACAGGTCGAAATCCATGGGTCGCACCTTCTTACTGCATGGAGGGAATGTGTCTTGCCGCCGAGCGGGGGGCAAGGGCGGACCTGGGCACGGGTACATCATCACGCGGATATGACGTACGTTGGCCGTCGGCGGGGCGTATAGATAGCACTTGGCCAGTTTTATGGGAGACTGATTTGAACCGCCCCCTTGCCGCGATTGCCTTTGCCGCTGCCGTCTTCCTGACCATGACCACGGCGCCCGATGCCAATGCCGTCGTCTATTGCCAATATATCGGCATGCCGAAGGGCTGTGTCGCAAAACCTGGGGTTGTGCTGCGTCCTGTCCCCCGCGCGGCCGTCGTTGGCGCCCCGGGCGTCGGTGCCCCCGGTGTGGGTGCCCCGGGTGTTGGCGTGACCCCACAGGCAGGCGTCGGTGGCCCCGCCAATCGGGGCGGTCCGGTCAACCGCGCTGGCGTCCGTTAGAGCGGTTTCACCACGACTGAACTTGGCAGGTCGTTTGGACGGTCTGTCGTGTCCATCGGTTCTCACCGCCGAGCGTCCGGCGCGGGATAAGAGCGGTTCGGAGCCGGTTTGGGCCGCACCAGACCGTGATTCACGGCTCCCGGCCGGAGCATTGGACGCAGGCCCGCTCACGATTGGAACGCGTGTTCGTTCCAGGCACCGCCCGCGAACACACCGATGATCCGGGGTGGCCTGGGAAGCGGCGTGTTTACAATGTTGTGACAATTGCGTGTTACCCTACCGATCCGCACCAACAGGACCGGCGCCATGGCCAAGCCAAACGGACCAACCGACGAGATCATGTCTGTCAGCGCGACGCGCCCCCCGCCATCGGTCGCTCCGCTCGATCCGGTCGCCTCGCAGCCGCCACCGCCCGAGCCACCCCCGGACGCCGGGCTGGCCCATCTGGCCGACCTGCGCCACAATCCGGCCGCGATCCGCCGGTTGTTCGAAACCGGCGAGTATCCCTATCAGACCGAAATGCGGACCGCGCCGTATGAGGCGCATCTGCTCGAACTTCAGCGCGAACTGCTGAAAGCCCAGCGCTGGGTCGAGGAAACTGGCGAACGCATCGTCATCCTGTTCGAAGGCCGCGATGCCGCCGGCAAGGGCGGCACCATCAAACGTTTCACCGAACACATGAACCCACGTACCGCCCGCGTCGTCGCCCTGCAGAAGCCGACCGAGCGGGAGCGGACGCAATGGTTCTTCCAACGCTATATCAGCAACCTGCCCTCGGCCGGGGAGATCGTGCTGTTCGACCGGTCCTGGTACAACCGCGCCGGCGTCGAGCGGGTGATGGGGTTCTGCACCCCGATGGAATACCTGGAATTCATGCGTCAGTGCCCGGAGCTGGAGCGGATGCTGGTGCGATCCGGGGTCAGGCTGTTCAAATACTGGTTCTCGGTCAGCCAGGATGTCCAGCGCCAACGCTTCGAGGAACGCGAGGCCGATCCGTTGAAGCAGTGGAAGCTGTCGCCGATCGATCGCGCGTCCCTGGGCAAATGGGACGAATATACCGAGGCGAAGGAGGCGATGTTCTTCCACACCGACACCGCGGATGCGCCCTGGACCATCGTCAAGGCCGACGACAAGAAGCGCGCTCGCCTGAACTGCCTGCAGCATTTCCTGTCCATCCTGCCCTATCCGGGCAAGGACAAGCACATCATTCATGGGCCAGCCCCCCTGATCGTGGGCTCGTCCGCGCATGTGATCGGCACCGACATGCAAATCATCACCAAGACCGTGCATCCCGCGCGCAAGCATGGCAGGGTGGCGCTCTGAGCAAGGGGAAACACACATCATGGACGGCCCCATGGACCAAGCAACCGCCGACCACCTGATCCGCGACGAGGCGACCCTGGAGGCGCTGTACGGCACGCCATCCGCCGGTGCCATCGCCAAGGAGATCGATTACATCCACCCGCATTACCGGGCGATGATCGAGGCATCCCCATTCATGGTGCTGGCGACCAGCGGCCCGGACGGATTGGATGCCTCCCCGCGCGGCGATCCCGCCGGGTTCGTGCACGTGCTCGATGAGCGGACGGTGGCGATTCCCGACCGACGGGGGAACAACCGCGCCGACAGCCTGCGCAACATTATCCGCGATCCGCGCGTGGCCTTGCTGTTCCTGATCCCCGGCGTGGGCGAGACCTTGCGCATCAACGGCCAGGCCCGGATCAGCGTTGCGCCCGACCTGCTGGCTCGGTTTGAATTCCGCGGCACCCTGCCCCGGTCGGTGATCCTGGTGGAAGCGGATCGGGTGTATTTCCAATGCCCGAAAGCCCTGGTCCGGTCGGAATTGTGGAACCCGGAGAAGCATCTGAGCCGGAAGACGCTGCCGAGCACGGGGACGATTCTGGCGGATATCACGGATGGAAAGGTGGGTGGGGAGCAATACGACCGGGAGTATCCGGAGCGGTTGCGCACCACGATTTACTGAGGGGCAGACGAGCGTCGGTCGTTGCGCCGACGCTTCCCCCCAACCCCGCCACCCTTCACGCCTCCCCCATCCCCCTGTAGTCTCCGGCGAACGGCCGAAGGCCGAGGGACGATGGAGAGAACGATGCGGCAAATGACCCTGGTGGGCTTCCTGCAGGCCCAGAATTGCACCAATTTCGTGGGATCCTGGCGCCACCCGGAAGCAGCCCAGGATTTCACCAGCGCGGAATATTACCGCCGCATCGGGCGAGCACTGGAAGCCGGCAAGTTCCACCTCGGCTTCTTCGACGATCGCCTGGCGATGCCCGACCTGTTCGGCGGCGACCACGGTCCCACCGTCGCCAATGGTATCCGCTGCGTGAAGATGGACCCCGTCACCATCCTGACCGTAATGGGCATGGCGACCGAGAAACTGGGTCTCGGCTCCACCTTCTCCACCACCTATTTTGAGCCATTCCAGATCGCGCGCATCTTCGCCACGCTCGACCTGATGACCGAGGGCCGCGTGGCCTGGAACGTCGTCACCTCCATGAACGACGGCGAGGCCCGCAACATGGGCCAGGAGTCTCACAAGGACCACGACCGCCGCTACGACCGTGCCGACGAGTTGATGGAAGTCGTCATGGGCCACTGGGGCACGTGGGAGGACGGGTCCATCGTCGCCGACAAGGAAACCGGCCTGTTCGCCCATCCCGACAAGGTCCACCGCCTGGATCATCGGGGCGAGTTCTTCTACTCCCGCGGGCCGTTCACCGTTCCCCGGTCCAAACAGGGCCATCCCGTCATCATCCAGGCCGGCCAAAGCGGACGCGGCAAGAAATTCGCCGCCCGCTGGTCCGAATGCGTGTTCGTGAACTATCACGGGCTGGAGCAGGCTCGCCGCGACTACGCCGAGTTCAAGACCATGGTCGCCGCTGTCGATCGCGACCCGGAGAAAGTCTTCGTCTGTGCTGGAGTCTACCCGATCGTGGCGGAAACCCGCGCCGAAGCGGAGGACAAGGTCGCCCTGATCGACAGTCTGCCCAAGGAAATCGACAGCCTGGCGCTGCTGTCCGAAGTGCTGAACTTCGATTTCGCCAAGCAGCCGATCGACAAACCCTTCACGCAAGAAGAAATCGACAGTTGGACCGGCGTGCAAGGCATGCGCGACCGCATCCGTCGGGAGCTCGGCAATCGCCCGCCCACCCCGCGCGATTTCATCAACATCACCCATCGCGGCACGTTCCACGACCACCCCCGCTTCGTCGGCAGCGTGAAAGACGTCGCCGATGGGATGGAGGAATGGTTCGCCACCCGCGCCTGCGACGGTTTCGTCGTCGCCGCCGGATATGTGCCCGGTGGATATGAGGAATTCAGCACCATGGTCGTGCCCGAACTGCAACGGCGCGGCCTGATGCACAAGGACTATGCCGGCACCACGCTACGCGAGAATCTGGGCCTGGAACGGCCCGATGCCGGGTCCTGGAAGAAATGGCACCACGGCTGATCACCAAAACGGAGTATGATCCATGAAGCTCTACTACGCCCCCGGCGCTTGCTCGATCGGCATCCATGTGGTGCTGGAAGAAATCGGCAAGCCGTATGATGCGGAAGTCGTGAACCTGCGGGAGGGCGCGCAGCACAAACCCGACTTCACCGCGGTAAACCCCAAGTCGAAAGTGCCGACCCTGAAGCGCGACGATGGCTCGGTGCAGACGGAATATCCCGCCATCGCCTACTGGCTGGCCCGCACCAACCCGTATTCCAACCTGCTGCCGGACAATCTGGACCTGCAGGCGCGCGCCCTGGAACTGATCGACTACTGCGTCGCCACGATCCACATGCAGGGTTTCTCGCGGCTGTTCCGCGCCTCCAATTTTACGCCCAACGTGGCGGACGAGGATGCCGTGAAGGCCCGCGGCAAGGAGCTTGTGGAAAAAGGCTTTGCCAATCTGGACAAGGCACTGGAAGGCAAGGATTACGCGGTAGGGGCCTACTCGATCGCCGATTCCGCGCTGTTCTACGTCGAATTCTGGGCCGGTCGCGTCGGCATCACCCTGCCGCCGAACTGCGCCGCGCATCTGGAGCGGATGAAAGCCCGCCCGGCCGTGCAGCGCGTGCTGCAACAGGAAGGCCTCGCCTGATCGCATGGCAGATCCGCTAACAGGCGCCGGCGCCACCCTGCGGCCGGCTTCGTTCTGGTATCTGCGCCATGGCGAGACCGACTGGAACGCGCGCGGCATCTCGCAAGGGAATGTCGATATCCCGCTGAACGCGACCGGGCTTGAACAGGCCCGGATCGCGGGCGGGCGGCTGCGCGATCGAGGCATCACCACGATCCTGGCATCGCCCCTGTCGCGCGCACGGGTGACGGCGGAAATCGTGGGCGAGCAACTCGGGTTGCCGGTCGCCATCGACGAAGGCCTGCGCGAAGTCGGGTTCGGCGTGCAGGAAGGCCAGCCGATGTCGGACTGGTTCGCCGATTGGATCGCCGGCCACCGGACGCCGGAGGGTGCGGAATCCTTCGCCACCCTCCGTCACCGGACCGTCGCCGCCATCAACCGCGCCACAACCCGCCCGCCGATCGTGCTGGTGGTGGCACACGGCGCGGTGTTCCGCGCCCTGCGTACCGCGATGGGCATCGAGGCGAATATCCGAACCCGCAATGCGGTGCCCATCTGGTGTGCGCCGTCGGCGGATACGGGGGCCGGATGGGCGCTGGAGTATCATGACGTGCCGGCCGTGGATCAGACCTAGCCGGTACGTGTCTCCCATAAGACCACCAGCGTCCGGGTTCGTCCGATCGACCTGCCGCCGAGACAGAGTGCGTATCGATAATTGCCAAACCGTCGGGCGGCTCGGCACCCCAACACCGGTGCACACGCTGCGTCGCGGGCTCGATTCAGACGCATGCGGTTGGTTTTTGCGCGGGTGAGAGGTCATGACCGAGCCTATATATTCACGTTATGTTCTAGAATGACGGGATGTCCGGTGGCAAGGAAATTCGCATTCGGGCGGAATCGCTGCATGAAGACCGTGCCGTAACGCCTTGATCGGACGTTGTTTGTAGAAATACTGTGCAGTCGGTTAACACACGAGTCTTTGTTTTGAGACCACGTGGGCGGATGCCTGTCGCGGCCCTCGCGAATCTTCATATACGACATCAGGATCGTCCGCCTACTGACTGACAGGACACGGCGATTCAGGTCGTTTTGAGAGTTTACTTTAAGATCGGCGGCCGACCCTGTTCATTACGAAATGCCGCGGGAAACCCGGGTTTCCGTTGCGAACCCATGCGGGATTCGGGGGTATTTGTTCCGCTTCCCGGCGGTTAACCTGCCGCTCGGGACCGCTCAAAAAATCATCAACAACAGCCTATTTCATAGGCCACCGTTTCCGACCTACCCGTTTTCGGGCACAACGCGAGATTGAGCGTCCGTACACCTGTTGCAGCGGTCATTCTTAAGAGTCTCGGCCCTGGTCCGATCGTGGCATCCCCGCATTGCACTCCGAGCCCGCGCCCATGATCCCTGCACTGCTCGGTTCGCTCCCGATCAATCCGGTTGGGTGGGCGGCCTAGGTCTGGACGGGGCGACCGGGCTTGGCGTGCCCCATTGCCTCGACCGGGAACGCCATAAGCCCGGGGGTCGCAAGGCTGGATCTGGTCTGATCGACGGTGGGCATCGGGCTTAGGCGGGCCGGCCGCCGTGGCCGGTTGGTAGACGGCCCGCCGGGCGACGCTACGCCGCCACCCTGTCGGAGTCCTTGCGATCCGTTACCGAACGCCGAGCGGCTGCCCGCGCCGCTGCTACCGCCGTGCCGGTTACAACCAACGGTGCTCGACCTTGCGCATCGCGGATCGCGTTTGCATCCAATCCCGATCCAAACGACGCGAACAGCCTCACCGCGCTCGGGCCGTTGGAGAAACTATTCCGATCACCGGCATCCAGATAGGATTCGGTCGGCAGTCCTTCGGCCAGGACGATGTCATGGCTGGTCAGTTCGACGTGGTAATAGGTGACTTCGTCGACCTGAACACGGGCAATCGTGTCGCCGTTGATCAGATGTTTCACCGGGATCAACACATCATCGAAATACACCGCATGATCCGGTGACAGAAACAGCGCTCGGCTTGGCAGTCCAGGGCCGAACGTGTCGGATTCGATACGGACTGGCCAGACCGACAGCGGGGTCGGGTGACGCAGGCAATCGACATGGCGATAGCCGATCCAAACGACCTCCTTCGTCGCGGCACCGAACGCCACACGCACCTTGTCGCCAACCCGCAGGTCTTCCACCGCGCGATCGCCGGTGTCGGTGGCGATCCTTGTGCCCAATGCGAAACAAGGGGCGGTAAGATCGGTGGAAATGGTGGTGCTGGCAGAGCCGGTATTGACGATGAAATCGTCGAGGGTGAGTTCGCCAAGAACCGTGATGTTGAAGGTCTGCCCACCGGACAACTGCATTGTCAGATGGTGGTCCGTGTAGGCAATTGCCGTGGCGGGCATATCGAGCACGATCCGGCCGGCCTGGGTCAGACCCGTAATCGTGCCGCCAAACAGGAAGCCCGACTCAAGCTCCAGCACGCCGGCGCCATCGAATGCGATTGTCTGGCCGGCACCGGAGCCCGCGTGAAAGTCGACGGTGCCGCTGTTGCGCAGGACGACGTCACCGCTTCCCTGAACCAACGAAGCGACGTCGATGGAGCCGCCATTGGCGATCATCGTCCCGTCATTGGTGAAGGCCGTGCCCCCCTGTGATCGTAAGGCCACCAGTCCCGATCGCGGTTATTATTCCGGCATCCGTGTTGGTGAAATTATTCGACGTGACCGTCAGTCGCGATGCACCGATATCAAGTGCGTTGATCGATATCTTGCCGCTGTTAAGAAAGCTGGCGACGGAAATCGTGGTATCAATGGGGGCGTGGGATTTTCCACCGAAGGTCTGCCTCAGGTCGATCGATCCCTGATTGATTATGGTGCTGCCGCTGCCGGTTCCCCGCAGATCGAGACGTGTCACGACGGTCACGTCGTTTATCCCCACGACGATGAGGGCCGGCCCGAAGGTCAATGTCCCATCTGCTTCGATCACAGCCCCGACACCGGTGTTTTCTACATCGACCCGAGCATTGTCGAATGTCTGATCGCCACGGAACAACAGCCCCGACGACGAGCCCATGGCCAGCGTGCCGGGGTTCAATCCGTCCGCCGTTTTGATGGCAAACCCATTGATGACCGTGTAGTGTGTAAACAGACGCAACGGGCCGAGCCAGGTTACGCCGTCCCAGGCGGCCTGGTTGCTTTCCTGGCGGGGAAACGCTCCGGTTACGAAGCCGCCAACCACGGTCCCCTCGGCCGAGATATCAAGTCCGAAACCATTCCCGAGCGTCAGCGTGGCTCCGGCGTTGTCAAGCGTGCCCTTCAATCGGAGAACGCTTTGAGCCGACGACGAAATTCGCAGTATGCTGGCGGTATCGTAAGTGCCGGTAGCGACCACCGTGCCGTCCGACGCCATGACGATCTTGCCCTGATTGATCAGGTTGTTCAACGTCGCCGTCGCGCCGGTCGAGACCGAGAGTGTCCCGGAGGAGATCACCGTGTTCCCGGTGACGGACAACGGTCCGGTCTCGGTCAGGATCAGGTTCGGCTGGTTCATCGTCAACCCGGCGACCGTGGCGGTCCCGACAACCGAGAAGGCGTTGCCGCTGCCATCGAACAGCACGGTGTCGGCCGAACCCGGTGTTTGCGCGGGCGACCAGTTGCCTGCCGTGCTCCAGGACCCTGGGTTGACGGCGATCCAGGTCAACGTTGCCATCGCATGCGCTCCAATCCAGTGGTTCGTCCGTGGTTTTCAGTCATTGTCATTGGCATTGTCATCGTTGTCGCGAAGCCGGACCAAATTTTGGCAAAACGACCCGGCATCTTGTTTTATTTTATAGAATTTCTCTTTGTGACATGCAAACAGAATCGCCCGACGCAGCCATCACTCTTGCGCGACATACCTTTCACCTGGCGAGGATCGGTTTGCCTTCACCAGCGCCGACAACGCAAACGGTTGCAGTAGCAGGCCCATCCGGCATTTGTCCGGACCGTGGCCGCCGTCGAGCGTTAGCCAGCCATGCCGAAAAGTGGGATCAAGCCGAGGGATAGGGTTGTCCGCAATGCCTCGGATTGCCCCCTATCCCGCCGCGGCGACATCCCCCGCGACAATGCGCCGCTGCCCCTCCGGCGTGTCCAGCAGCAGCGCACCATCCATGCCCATGCCGGCAAACGCCCCCTCGACCGTGCGCCCTTGCACGCCCACCCGCAATTTCGCGCCAATCGGATAGCTGCGCGCCAGCCAGATATCGCGTATCGGCGCAAATCCGTCTTCCAGCCAGGTCGTCAGATGCTGCTCCAACGCCACCAGCAGCAGATCCCGCGCGCCATCGACAGAGGCAATCCCTCCGCTGGCAGCGATCGTTGCCGTCTTATAACCGGCGGTCGATGGCGCGAGCAGCACATTCAGGCCGATCCCGACCACGATGACGTCGTCGACTTGTTCCAACAAGATCCCCGAAATCTTGCCGCCACCGACCAGCACGTCATTCGGCCATTTCACGACGATCTCGGCCTGCTTCGGCAGCAACTGCATCACCGCGTCGGCCACCGCGACCGCGGCGACGAAACTCAGTTCCGCGCAACGCGCCGGAGGCACGTCCAATCGCAACAAAACCGACATGTAAAGATTGCCGGGCGGACTGAACCAGGTGCGAGCCAGGCGCCCGCGGCCGGATTTCTGCTCATCGGCATGCACCACCGTGCCATGCGCCGCGCCCTCGGCCGCCAGACGGCGTATCTCGTCATTGGTGGAACCGATCGTGTCGTAGTGCAGGACATGAAACATCGTCATTCACCATGTATCCACGAAGGGGCGGCGCTTGCCGTCGGAGGCAGGTCGGGCCGCCACCATTTTCAGGCCGCGGGTGAGCCAGCGCCGCGTGTCGGCGGGATCGATGACATCATCGATCTCCAGCACCGATGCTACCGCGATTGCCTTGCCTTTGGCATAGAGTTCATCGACGCGGCGGCGGAATTCGGCATCGCGGGCGTCGAAATCCTCGATTGCCGCGAGTTCGTTACGATAGGCCAGCCGCACCGCGCCTTCCAGGCCCATGCCGCCGAATTCGCCGGACGGCCAGGACACGGTGAACATCGGCGCGGCATAAGACCCGCCAGCCATCGCCTGCGCGCCCAGGCCGTAGCCCTTGCGAGGCACGATGACGAACAGCGGCACCGACAGATTGGCGCCGTTGACGAACATGCGACAGACGCGGCGGACCAGGGATGGTTTCTCGGCCTCCGGGCCCACCATGAAGCCTGGTGTGTCGCACAGCGAGATCATCGGCAGGCCATGCGCGTCACATAACTGCATGAAGCGCGCGGCCTTGTCGGCGGCCTCGGCGTCGATCGCACCACCCAGATGTTTGGGGTTGTTGGCGATCAGGCCGAAGGGAATGCCCTCGATCCGGACCAAGGCCGTGATCATGCCGGCACCAAATCCGGCGCGCAGTTCCAGCACCGAATCCGTATCGGCGAGTGAATGGATCAATGTCCTGATATCGTAGACACGCAGCCGGTTCTCCGGCACCACGCGGCGCAGCAGGCGCTGGTCGGGGCAGGTCCATTCGGTCAACGGCCCCTGGAAGTAACCCAGGTATTTCTTGGCGGTGGCGACCGCTTCGGCTTCATCGCGCACCAGGATGTCGATCACGCCGTTGGGCACCTGGACACCGATGGGGCCGACTTCCTCAGGTTTGAAGACACCGAGCCCTCCGCCCTCGATCATTGCTGGGCCGCCCATGCCGATGGTGGCACTTTTATCGGCGATGATAACGTCGCAACAGCCGAGCAGGGCGGCGTTACCGGCGAAGCAACGACCGTGGACGATACCGACCAGGGGGATCAGGCCGGACAAGCGGGCAAAGGTGTGAAACGTGGTGATGTTCAGGCCCGAGGCATGCAGCAGCGCCTTGTCGGTATCGCCCGGCCGCCCGCCGCCGCCTTCCGCGAACAGCACCAACGGCCGGCGCAATTCCTGCGCCAGCATATACATGCGGTCCTGTTTGCGGTGGTTCATCGTTCCTTGCGTGCCGGCCAGCACCGCATAGTCATAGGCCACGACGATGGTGGAGGCTTTCTCCTCCCCGAACGTCGCGGCGTTCACCGTCCCCAGGCCGGCGACCAGACCGTCGGCCGGCGTGGTCTTCATCAGTTCGTCCATCGACCGGCGGCTGCGTTGCGCGGCGAGGGTCAGGGCACCGTATTCGATGAAACTGCCGGGATCGACCAGGTCGTCCACATTCTCCCGCACCGTGCGCCCGTTCTGGCGACGCCGGCGGGCGGTGGCCTCCGGGCGCGCGGGATCGAGCGTGATCGCGTGGCGGGCGTTGGATTCGGCCAGATCGGGGCGGATCGCATCCAGGTCCACGGCGGTTTCTTCCACCTCGGACGCCGCCTCGACATCGCGCGGCTCGACGAACAGGATCGGATCGCCGGGGAACAGCACATCGGCCGGCTTGGCCGACAGCAGGCGCACGATCCCGCCGAAGGGTGCTGCGATCACGTGGTGCATTTTCATCGCTTCCAGCACGGCGATCTGCTGGCCGCGCCGGATCAGGGCCCCCTCCGCGACGTCCAACGACACCACCGAGGCCTGCATAGGCGATGGCACGGCTTCGGTGCCATCGGGTCCGGCGACGGAATTGGCCGCGGCACGCGCATCCGCCGGTGAATCCGATGAAGCAAAGTAACGAGCCGGGTCCGGCACCGAAGCGATCAACTCCGCCGCATGCGTATCCAGGAACCCCGTCGTCACCCGGTTCGCCACCACGTCGGGATGGCGCAACAGCGCGGCCAGAAACGGCAGATTGGTGGTCACGCCCTCCACCCGGAACTCCGCCACCGCAAGCCGAGCGCGGGCGATGGCATCGGCATAGTCCGGGGACGGCGAGTGCACGATCAACTTTGCCAGCAACGAATCGAACCCGGCGCTGGTGCGATAGCCGGCATAGCCGAACCCATCGACCCGGATTCCCGGCCCCGATGGCACCTCATAGGTTTTCAGCACGCCCCCGGTCGGCATCGACCCGCCGTCCGCGGTCATGGTCTCCATGTTGACCCGCATTTGGATGGCATGGCCCCTGGGCGGGGGTATTTCAGCCTGCGTCAGGCCGAGTTCGGCCAGGGTCGCACCGCTGGCGATCCACAATTGCGCTTTGACCAAGTCCAGACCGGTAACCGCTTCGGTGACGGTGTGCTCGACCTGCAAGCGCGGATTGGCCTCGATGAAGACGAACCCATCCGCGCCCAGCAGGAATTCGAACGTGCACAGGCCCCGATAGGCGACCAGTTCGGCCATTCGGACGGCGGCGGCGGTGATCGCGGCGCGGATATCGGGGGTCAGGGACGGGGATGGGGCGATCTCGAAGATTTTCTGATGGCGGCGCTGGATGCTGCACTCGCGCTCTCCGGCGTGGCTGATTGCGCCGGTGCCGTCGCCGATGATCTGCACTTCGATATGGCGCGCGTCGCGGACCAGGGCCTCCACATAGACGGCGTCGGCGCCGAAGGAGGCCAGCGCCTCCGTCCGGCAGCGTTCATAGGCGGCTTCCAATTCCGCCGGCGTGCTGGCCACCCGCATGCCGCGCCCGCCGCCGCCGGAGACCGCTTTGACCATGACCGGGCCGTGGTCCCGCAGCACCGCCAAGGCCTGGTCCAGAGTCACCGGACCGTCGCTGCCCGCGGCCACGGGGACGTTGCAGCGCATCGCCAGATCGCGAGCGGCGGTCTTGTCGCCGAACAGCTCCAACGTGTCGGGGGACGGACCGACAAAGCCCAAACCAGCCTCGGCACAGGCACGGGCGAACGCCGCGTTCTCACTGAGGAAGCCGTAGCCCGGATGCACCGCGTCGCACCCGGTTTCCCGGGCCGCGGCGACAATGCCAGCGATATCCAGATAGGCGGGCGCGCCCTTGCCGCTCAGGACATGCATATGATCCATGCGCCGGACATGCAGCGACGTGGCGTCGTCCTCCGAGCAAACGCCAACGGTGCGGATGCCGAGTTCGGTCGCCGCTCGCGCGATCCTGATCGCGATTTCCCCGCGATTGGCGATCAGCAGCGTGCCAATGCTCATCGGATCGTGCACCCTGGCGCGGGCCAGCCAGCCACATGCGCTCTCATACGCGGCCTGCCTTCTGGCCGGCCGTCCGGTTCATTGTCTCAGGCATTGCTTCCCCCACTTCGGTCCACCGTAGCCGAATGACCTTTGTCACGCCACATTCCGGGCCTGATGCGGACGCGGTTGCATGATCAGATGCCGACATTAGAACCAGGGAGATGTTTCGTGCGCAGGCTGTTCCTGCTTGCGGGCCTGGCCTGGGCCGCACCGGTCCGGGCTCAGCCCCAGATACCGCCCGCGCTGACCGAGTATGGCGCCGGGCTGCTCGCCAATCTGATCGAGACCGCGCGAGGGCGAGCCATCGCGGATGGCGT
Organism: Nitrosovibrio sp. Nv4; assembly: GCA_943330455.2. Lineage (GTDB taxonomy): Bacteria > Pseudomonadota > Alphaproteobacteria > Acetobacterales > Acetobacteraceae > Rhodopila. The sequence goes on from CALQHT020000021.1 coordinate 23,450, forward strand.
GCGGCCGCTCCCGACCACGGTCTATCGGCAGCTTCTGGGCTTTTTCCCGGCGGCTCTGTTGCAGCAGGCGCGGTTCGCGACCGGCCCTTCCGCGAACCGCATCAGCCTGCCGTCGCTGGCCTTCACCTATGGCGACGCCGCAGCCATGACCTTGCGCGAGGTCGTGCTGTTCCGCGACGAAAAATCCGCGCAAACGGACCTGAAACTGTGGGCACATGAACTGACCCATGTGCTGCAATACCAGCGTTGGGGCCTCGACGGGTTCGCGTCCCGCTACGTCACCGATCGGGCCGGCGTGGAAAAGGAGGCGGTGGACAATGCCGAACGCTTCAGCAAATGGCTGGGTTCGCGCCAACCGACCGGGCGCTGACATGGGCGGCACGCAACGATGACTGCCTCATTTGGAGGGGCAATTGGGGGAGGAAGGAAAGCTTTGGGGCTCCGCCCCAAACCCCGCGAGGGGCGTTGCCCCCTCGACCCCCACCAAGGCTGTGCCTTGGATGCCATTTATTGGGTCAGGAGCGAAAGGGGGCCGACCATGGCGTTTCAACGTCCGTGTTGGCCCCCTTTCGCTCCTGACCCAACTGATCGCGGTCCAGGGGCCGTAGCCCCTGGTGGGATCGAAGGGCAAAGCCCTCGCGGGGTTTGGGGCAGAGCCCCAAGGCTTTCTCCCCGCCCCCGACGACCCCGCCAAATGCGGCAGTTATTGTTGCGAGCCGCTATAGCGCTGGGCGCGCGGCGCGAAATTTGACACAATGGCGTCGCTGCAATCACTCAACCCCATGGGGCCCGCCATGCCAGCTCCGATCGACGCGCTGATCCTGCAATTTCTGCAATGGGTTGACAGTCAAACCCCAACCCAGGCCGAGGTTCTGGACGCCTGGCAAAGCTCCTGCCCTCGCCTGTCGGTCTGGGAGGATGCGATGATCGACGGCCTCGTTGCCTTCGACGGCACCCGCGCCCGCCATGTCGTGCTGACCGACAAGGGGCGGGCGCGTCTGCGGCCAGTGCTCAGTCGAACAGGGAGCTGACGGAGCTTTCATCGGAAATCCGCTGCATGGCTTCGGCCATCAGCGGCGCGATGGTCAACTGACGGATATTCGGCGCCCGCTTCACTTCCTCGGTCGCCATGATCGAGTCGGTGATGGTCATCGTCTCAATGGGCGACGATGCGATCCGCGCGACAGCCGCTCCGGACAGCACGCCATGCGTGACATAGGCGCTGGCCGACCGCGCACCGCGCTTGATCAGCGCATCAGCCGCATTGCAGTGGGTGCCGCCCGAGTCCACCAGGTCGTCGATCAGGATGCAGTCGCGGCCTTCCACGTCGCCGATGACGTTCATCACCTCGGAATGGCCGGCCCGCTGGCGGCGTTTGTCGATGATCGCCAGGTCGCAGTTCAATCGGGTCGCGATCTGGCGCGCACGGACCACGCCGCCGACATCGGGAGACACGATCATCAGATCGCGCCCAGCGTAATGTTCCTGGATGTCGCGGCTGAACAACGGCGCGGCATAGAGGTTGTCCACCGGAATATCGAAGAAGCCTTGGATCTGGGCGGCGTGCAAATCCATCGTCAGGACCCGGTGTGCGCCCGCCTCGGTGATCAGGTTGGCGACCAGTTTGGCGCTGATGGGCGTGCGCGGCGCCGATTTACGATCCTGACGCGCATAACCGAAATAGGGAATCACGGCGGTGATCCGGCGCGCCGAGGAACGACGCAGCGCGTCCAGGGTGATCAGCAGTTCCATCAGGTTGTCGTTGGCCGGAAACGACGTGGACTGGATCACGAACACGTCTTCGCCGCGAACGTTTTCCAGGATTTCGACGAACACCTCCATATCCGCGAAGCGCCGGATGGACGCCTTGGTCAGAGGAATTTTCAGCGTCGCGGCGACATCCTCAGCGAGCTGGCGGTTGCTGTTGCAGGCGACAATCTTCATTCAGCAAAACCGCATTGTTGGTCGTCGAACCGGTCGCTCGCGCCGGAAAACCCCGGCTCTGTAGCAATGCAGGCCCCCCCTGTCCATGGTCCGGACAGAAGGCGGCCGCATGGCGGGGAACCGGCTCTGTTGGCGATCAATGCGCTGTCAGCGCGCCGCCGAGCCCGCCGACCGCGCCGCCGATCAGCGCACCCTTCGCCGGTTTCCCGCCCGTGATCGCCGATACGCCCGCCCCGGCACCGGCGCCGATCGCCGCCCCGGTCACACCGCGGGTCAGCGGATCCGATCCGCAGGCGGAAACCGCAAACGCCAGCATCATCGCTGCCATGCCCATCACGATGGAACGTGTCATCTTCGAGACTCCCAATCTGTCTACCGCATCACGCTGCCATGTTTTGGGGCCCGTGTGGTGGCGGAATCATGGCGATCCCAAGGCATTCGGTCGGAACCGCGCCGCCAGCCGCTAGAGCATAAACACGCTGAGCGGAACGTCACAGCGTGTGAATCATGCGATCAAACAAAGAGCTAGAGCGGTTTTCCGTTCCCAGTCAGGGTGAAACCGCTCTAGCGTCCGGTTCAATGACGCCCAGCCCAACCATGCGCCTCCCTCTTGTGCAGCGCACGCGCCGGGGCTAGAGCGTGCCCAGGTTCCGTTGCCCCTGAGGTTTACCGACCCCACGTTCTGCTAACACCTGTTTCATCGGTCATGTCGGCGCCGTCCGGCCGCGTTCGACCCCGTTATTCCCCTTGCCCGAAGGTCAAAAAGGTCATCTCGATGTTCTCCCGGCTGCTCGGCTTCATGTCAGCCGACATGGCCATCGATCTCGGCACCGCCAACACGCTGGTTTACGTGAAGGGTCGCGGGATCGTGTTGGCCGAACCCTCCGTCGTGGCCATCGCCGATGTCCGCGGCAAGAAACAGGTCGTCGCGGTCGGCGAAGAGGCGAAAATGATGCTCGGCCGCACCCCCGGCTACATCACCGCCAGCCGCCCGCTGCGTGACGGCGTCATCGCCGATTTCGAAGTGGCGGAGGAAATGATCAAGCATTTCATCCGCAAGGTGCATAACCGGCGCGGCTTCGCCTCCCCATTGATCATCGTGTGTGTGCCGTCCGGCTCCACCGCGGTGGAACGGCGCGCCATCCAGGAAAGCGCCGAAAGCGCCGGCGCGCGGCGGGTGCAGTTGATCGAGGAACCCATGGCCGCCGCCATCGGCGCCGGCTTGCCGGTGACCGAACCGTCCGGATCGATGGTCGTCGATATCGGCGGCGGCACGACTGAAGTCGCGGTGATCTCGCTAGGCGGCATCGTCTATTCGCGCAGCGTCCGGGTCGGCGGCGACAAAATGGACGAGGCGATCATCTCCTATATCCGCCGCCATCATAACCTGCTGATCGGCGAGTCCTCGGCCGAACGCATCAAGATGGATATCGGCGCCGCCGCGGTTCCCGAAGACGGCGAGGACGGTCCCTATCGCGAAGTCCGTGGTCGCGACCTGATGAACGGAGTCCCCCGGGAAGTCATCGTCAGCCAGCAGCAGATCGCCGCCAGCCTGAACGAGCCGGTTTCCGCCATCGTGGAAGCCGTCAAGGTCGCGCTGGAAAACACGCCGCCCGAACTGGCCGCCGACATCGTCGATCGTGGGATCGTGTTGACCGGCGGTGGCGCATTGCTGCATCGCCTGGATCAGGTCCTGCGGGAAGCCACCGGATTGGCCGTCGTCGTCGCCGAGAACCCGCTGCAATGTGTGGCTTTGGGGACTGGACGCGCGTTGGAGGAGCGGAAGCGCCTCAGCAATGTGCTCACCAGCATGTATTGACGGCACCAAGCTGCGTGTTTGCATCCGTCATCGGGTGCGAACCAAAGCTGTGCAATCGAGTGCACGCCTCATCGTCATTGCCGAGTTTGACCCGGCAAGCCGCGTTTTATCGGCAGGGGGTGGGTTGCCGGATCAAGTCCGGCAATGACGGTAAGGCGAGTCTTTCGGCCCATGGTTAGAGTCGTCGGATGTTTGTCCGCACAGTGTTGAATCGCACCCTCCGTCATCGGAAAGCGTGCCTTCGCGGCCGCTTCCTGCTAGTTGATCGCTGATGCTTCGCCTTTCCGTCCAGGCTCGCCAGGCACTGGCAAAACTGACTTTGCCGGTGCTGATCGTCGCATCGTTCGGCCTGATGCTCATTGGCAAGGCCGATGCGTTGCTGGTCGATCGTGCTCGCGTCGCGCTGGCCGACGCGCTGGCGCCGATCTTCGCCATTCTGGACGAACCGCTGGGCCAGATCCGGGAGGCGATTCACGAGGCCGGCGGGCTGTGGACGATCCGCGAGGAAAACACGCGCCTGCGTGACGAAAATGAGCGATTGCGCCGTTGGCAATCGATCGCGCTGGCGTTGGATACGGAAAATCAGCGGCTGAAGGCAACCTTACGCTGGGTCCCGGATGAAGCCCCGGCGTTTGTCACGGCGCGCGTGGTGGCCGATGCCGGCGGCCTTTATGCCCGCGCCGTGCTGCTGTCGGCTGGGCCGGGACACACCATCCGCAAGGGCGCCATCGCGCTGGATGAACGCGGCCTGGTCGGGCGGGTCACCGAACTCGGCGCCCGCACCGCGCGGGTCTTGCTGATCACCGATCTGAACAGCCGCATCCCGGTGATCATGGAGACCTCCCGCGCCCGCGCCATCCTGGTGGGCACCAACGGGCCTCGCCCCCGCTTGCTGTATTGGGCCGAGGGTACCGTGCCGCAGCAGGGGGAACGGATCGTCACCAGCGCCGAGGCCAATGCGTTGCCGGCGAACCTGCCGATCGGGACCGTCCGCTACAGCAGCAGCGGCGTGCCGGAGGTCGAGCCGGAGGCCATGTTGCAGCGGTTGGAAATCGTCCGTGTGTTCGATTACGGCCTCGGCGGACTGCCCGCACCGGAACCACCGCAGCAGCGCGCAACCCCGGGCCGGCATTGATGGCACGGATCGACCAGACCCCTGGGATCCGGCCGGCATTGACCATCGGACGGCGACTCGACATCGCCGCCCGCCACGCCTTCCCGGTCGGCACGACAGTCCTGCTGATGTTGCTCACCGAATTGCCGCTGAAAATGCCCGGCCAGGCCGCTTTGTTGCCGGCGGTGGCGTTGATCGGGGTATGGTTCTGGTCCCTGGTCCGCCCGTCCTCGATGCCGCCTCTGGCCGTATTCGTGACCGGTTTCCTGCTTGATATGGGCGCCTACCTGCCGTTGGGCACCGGGGTGCTGACCCTGCTGATCGCGCATGGCATGGCGACCCGTTTCAGCCGCACATTGATCCAGCAGGGCTTTGCGATGATCTGGTTAGTCTTCGGCTTCGTCGCGACCGGCGCCGCCGCGCTGCTGTGGCTGCTAACCGCCCTGCTGACATTCCGTTTGTTGTCCCCTGCCCCTGCATTCTTCCAGGCAGCGATCACCGTTGCCCTGTATTCTGTTCTGGCCATTCCTCTGGCCAGCGCCCACCGCACCTTGGCCGATCCGGAACAGGCATGAAGCGCGACACCACCCGCACCAGCGTCTTCACCCGCCGCGCGCTCCTGATGATGGGCGGCCAGGTCGCCTTGCTCGGTGGCCTGGCCGCGAGGCTCTACCAGGAGCAAGTGGTGGACGGCGCCCGCTACGCGACGCTCGCCGAGGACAACAGGATCAGTGCCCGCATGATCGCCCCACCACGCGGACGCGTGTTGGATCGCCAGGGCGTCGTGATCGCCGGCAGCCGGATCAACTGGCGCGCTTTGCTCGTCTCCGAACAGACCAACAATGTCCAGGCGACCTTGGAAGCGTTCTCCCGCATCGTGCCGCTCAGCGAATACGAACGTCTGCGGATCGAGCGCGAATCCACCCGCCGCCGCCGCTTCATCCCGGTGATGGTGCGCGAATTCCTGTCATGGGAGGACATGGCGAAGATCGGCGTCAACGCCCCCGAACTGCCGGGGATCCTGGTGGATGTCGGCACCACGCGGATTTATCCGTTCGGCGACCAGATGTCGCATATCGTCGGCTATGTCGCCCCACCGAACGAGGCCGATGTCGCCAAGGACCCTCTGCTCGCCCTGCCCGGCTTACGCATCGGCCGCGCAGGGGTCGAAAAATACCACGATCTTGCGTTGCGAGGACGCGCCGGCGCGGTGCAGTTGGAGGTCAATGCCCTCGGCCGCGTCATCCGGGAACTCGACCGGCAGGAGGGCATGCAGGGCGACGATGTCGGCCTGACCATCGATGCCGGCCTGCAACGCCATGTGCTCAATCGGCTCGGTGACGAAAGCGCCAGTTCCGTCGTCATGGACTGCCGCAACGGCGAAATCCTGGCGATGGCCACCAATCCGTCCTTTGATCCCACGGTGTTCAACTCCGGCGTGTCGCAGGCGCAATGGCGGGAGTGGACCAAGGATCGCCGCACGCCGTTGATCAACAAGGCCACGTCGGGGCTTTACGCGCCTGGATCGACCTTCAAGATGGCGGTTGCCCTGGCCGGGCTGGATGCGCGCAGCATCACCGCGGGGGATCGAGTCGAATGCCCCGGGCATTACGACCTGGGCGACACCCGCTTCCATTGCTGGCGGAAAGGCGGGCACGGGATGGTCGATCTGCGCGCCGCCATCAAGAATAGCTGCGACGTCTATTTTTATGAGATCGCTCGTCGCACCGGCATGGACCGGATCGCCGCCATGTCGCACCGGCTGGGGATGGGCGTCGAACTGCCGCTCGATCTGCCGAACCAGAAGGCCGGTCTGGTGCCGACCCGGGCGTGGCGTCAGAAGAAGGGCAAATACTGGAATATCGGCGACACGATCGTCAGCGGGATCGGTCAGGGCTATATTCAGGTCACACCGCTGCAACTGGTGACGTTTGTCGCGCGCCTGGCCAGCGGCCGGGTGGTGCAACCGCATTTGACGCGCAAGATCGGCGCCGCAATGCAGTCCGGCTCCCGCCCGGAGGAATGGCCGAACCTGGGGGTACCGGAGCGGGCGTTGCAGATCATCCGGGAAGGGATGTGGGCGGTCGTCAACGAACAGGGCGGCACCGCGCCGTTGGCCAAACTGCCCGATCCGCGCTGGCAGATGTCCGGCAAGACCGGCTCGTCGCAGGTGCGGCGGGTGTCCCGCGAAATGCGCGAAAGCGGCAAATACGACAGCGAGAAATTGCCCTGGGAGTTCCGCCCGCATGCCTTGTTCGTCGCCTACGCGCCGCATGACGCACCTCGCTACGCCGTGTCGGTCGTCGTGGAGCACGGCAATGCCGGTTCCGCCGCCGCCGCCCCGATCGCGCGCGACATCATGATCGAGGTGATGCAGCGCGACCCGGCCAACCGCGTCGACCCGCCCGCGCCACGCATCGCGCAAGTGAAGTCATGAGGACGCTGCGATGATGGAGCGTCGCCTTTGGCGGGAGGCATCCTTCGACCTGACCGGCAAGATCCGCCGGATCAACTGGCTGTACGTCCTGCTGCTCTGTGCCCTGGCCGGGGTCGGCTATACCGCGCTGTATAGCGCCGCCGGTGGCGCGCAGGAGCCTTATGCCGGCCGCCATGCTCTGCGCTTCGGGTTCGGCGCCCTGCTGATGCTGGGAATCGCCCTGATCGATATCCGCTTCATCGCCCGCCTGGCGTGGCCCGCCTATCTGGGCTGCGTCGGTCTGCTGGTGATGGTCATGCAGATGGGCCATGTCGGCAAAGGCGCGCAACGCTGGATCGACCTGGGCGGATTCCAGTTACAACCGTCCGAGCTGATGAAAATCGCCCTGGTCCTCGCTTTGGCATCCTGGTTTCACCGAGCGTCATGGGAGAGGATTGGCAATCCGCTGTTCCTGATCCCGCCCATGGTCGCGGTCGCCATCCCGGTCCTGCTGGTGCTGCGCCAGCCCAATCTCGGCACCGCGATGATCACCTGCCTGCTGAGCGGAGCCATGTTTTTCGCCGCCGGAGTCCGCTGGTGGAAATTCGTTCTTGTGGCCCTGCCGATCCCGTTCGCCGCCCAGATTGCCTACACCCATCTGCACGATTACCAGCGCGCCCGCATCGACACCTTCCTCCACCCCGAATCCGATCCGCTCGGCGCCGGCTACAACATCATCCAGTCGAAGATCGCGCTGGGCTCGGGCGGCATGTGGGGCAAGGGGTTCCTGCAAGGCACCCAGGGCCACCTGGACTTCCTGCCGGAGAAGCAGACCGATTTCATCTTCACCATGATCGGCGAGGAATTCGGCCTGGTCGGCGCGCTGGCGGTGATGGCGCTGCTGGCCATGATAATCCTGGGCGGCATGCTGATTTCGGTGCGCTGTCAGCACCAGTTCGGGCGGCTGGTGGCGTTGGGGATCTCGGTGAATTTCTTCCTGTATGTGTTCGTCAACATCGCCATGGTGATGGGCGCGATCCCGGTCGGAGGCGTCCCGCTGCCGCTGGTGTCGCATGGCGGGTCGGCGGTGATCACGGTGATGGTGGGCTTCGGCATCCTGATGTCGGTGCATGTCCATCGCGATGTGGAGTTCGCGAATATGCGCGACGAGCGGTGAGCCTGTCGCCGCGTTTGCTTGGAGCGTACTGGCGGACGGTTTACTCGGTCGATGGTGTGGAGTTGCGGATCGGGCAGCGTTCGCCGGCCATGGATGCGTTGCTACGCCGGTATGGCGTCCGGGAGGCCGTGTTGATCACGGCCTGGAACCCGATGTCGCGGCGGTTGCCGATGGGGTGGAATCGGCGAGCACAACGCCGGTTGCGGGAACGCTTGCGACGGTTCGTGACGTTGGAGGCCGACGGTGGGTGGCGACGCTGGCGGGAGGACCATGTGCTGGTTTTCGCGCCGACGCGGCGGGTCGTTCGGCTAGCCTGGATGTTTCGTCAGGCGGCGATCGTTACGGTGGGGAGAGATCGAACACCGGGGCTACTCGTCCTCTCATAGGGAAGCATACCGAGTCGAGGCGGCGAGGCCGATCAGAGAATAATCCTCCCCCTCCCCTTGCGGGAGGGGGTTGGGGGGAGGGGTAATTCCCCACAAATGTTGCCTGGGACCCCTCCCCCCGACCCCCTCCCTCAAGGGGAGGGGGAGGATTTTCTCCGCTTCCAAGATATCCGAATATGACGCCCCAGGCGCCCTACGCCCCCGCGATCGCCGCGTTCAGCGCCTTCACCCCTGCCCCAGGCCCGTCCGGATGGTTCCAGACGCACCCGACCACGGCCAGGAAATCCGTCCCCGCCCGCACCAGCGGCCCGCAATTCTCCGGCGTGATGCCCCCGATCGCGCAGCTTGGCAGCTCCATCAGATCCGCCCACCAGCGCAATATCTCGGGGTCCAGCAGGTTCTTCACCTCTTTCGTCGTCGACGGATAGAACGCGCCGAACGCGACGTAATCCGCCCCGTCTTCCCCGGCCGTCATCGCCAGGTCGCGGCTGCCCTTGCAGGTCACCCCCAGGGTCAGGTCCGGCCCCATCAGGCGTCGAGCCTCCTTGGCCGGCATATCCTCCTGCCCGACATGCGCGCCGTCACACCCCGTGGCGATCACCAGATCGGCACGGTCGTTCAGCAGGAACGCGACGCCCCGCGCCTGCGACACCGGCCGCAACGCGTCGATCGAGCGCTTCCAATCGTCGTCCGACACGTCTTTCAGCCGCAACTGCACCGCGGCCACATCGCCCGCGTCCAACGCCGCCGCCAACAGATCGGCGAACGGCATTGGATCGAGCTTCGGCGGCGTGATCAGATAGACGCGGCAGCCCTCCGGGCCGCCACGATCCATCGGAGGCACGTCCGTCAGGCCTTGTTTTGATAGATGTCGATGATCTTGCTCAACATCTCCAACGCCAGTTCCTTCGGCCGCTGGAAGGTGTTGCGCCCGATGATGCTGCCATTGGCGCCACCGTCGCGCAGACCACGGACTTCCTCATACACGCCGTCCAGGTCCTTCGCCTCACCGCCGGAGAACACGACGATTCGCTTGCCGTTGAACGAGGCCTGCATGATATGCGCGACCCGCTTGGCGAGGGTCGAGCCGTCGAACTTCTCGTAGCTCTTTTTCGCCGCGTCCAGGCTGACCACCGCGGTCGGCGGCTTCACCTTGATGATGTTGGCGCCCATGAGCGCCGCCATCTGCGCGGCATAGGCGCAGATATCGACCGCGGTTTCGCCGGCCTTGTCCAGGTTCGGACCGCGCGGATAGCTCCAGACCACGACCGCGAGGCCGGCGTCCTTGGCTTCCAGGGTCAGTTCCCGCAGCTCTTCCATCTGCGCGAACGCGTATTCGCTGCCCGGATAGATCGTGAAGCCGATCGCCGCGCAGCCCAACCGCAGCGCGTCCTTCACGCCGGCGGTGACGGCCTGGTCCTTGTTGGTCGCCAGGCTGTTGGAGCTGTTGACCTTCAGAATGGTCGGGATCTGGCCCGCATAGGTGTCGGCACCCTGCGCGATCATGCCCAGCGGCGCGGCATAGGCGTTCAGCCCGGCCTCGATCGCCAATTGGTAATGATAATGCGGATCGTAGGCCGCCGGATTCGGGGCGAAGCTGCGGGCCGGCCCGTGCTCGAAGCCCTGATCGACCGGCAGGATGACAACCTTGCCGGTGCCGGCCAGCTTGCCGGTGCAAAGGATGCGGGCCAGGTTGGCCTTCACGCCTGGGCTGTCGCCCTCGTACCAGTCGAGCATCCTCTTGACTTTTTGGCTGACGCGCATGGGGCCTGTCCCTTTCCTTGGATATGCCTGTCCTGATGCGCCTCTCCTAACGCAGCCCGCCGTCGCTGTCACGTATGGCGCTTCGCACCTGCAACCAAACCGGCAATTGCCGCATGGCCCCGTGTGCCGCCAGATCCAGCGCGGCAGGGGCTTCAGGCAGGACAAAGCCCGCCTGCCGGAGCGCGATCTGCTCCACCGAGCTCCATCCTGGCGCATTCCGCCACAGCACCAGCCGACCCACGCCGACTCGCAACGCCGCCATGGCCTGCCCCGAACCGTCGGCGCAATCCAGAATGTCGATCATTGGTACCGCCGGGTATTCGGCATGAGCCTGGGCCACCACTTCCCGCCACCACAGACACCCGGCGTACACCCCGGCTCCCGTTGCCGACAGCAAGGCGACCGGCAGACCCGGCGCCAACGCTGCCCGCGCATCCGCCAGCCCGTGCACGATCACGGCGGGATAAAGTACCATGCTTGACGTTCAAGCGGTTGACCGGGTTCAGTTCAAGCGGCATCAGGTTGCGAACCGAGCAGGGGCGGCCATGGCGAACGAAACCGACGACCCGGATGAAGCGGCCGATCGGCTGGAGGCCGCGCTGGAACGGATTGCCCGTCTGGCTGCCCAACCGCGACCGGCACAAGGCGCCGAACCTCCGGCAGCGGACATGCCGACGGATGAGGCACTGGATGAGGCCCCGGCGACAGCGGAAATCGCCGAACGGCTGGACGATTTGATCGAGCGGCTGCGCACCGTGCTTGGGAAATAGCCCCAACACGACCGAACCGCGAGAGTTAGGAAGGGATGCGCAATGGCGCAAGTGACGCTTCGCATCAACGGGTATGCCTACACCGTCGGATGCAAGGACGGTGAAGAACAGCACCTCATGTCCATGGGCAATGAGGTCGAGCGGCGAATCGACAGCATCAAGGCCGCCGCCGGCCAAAGCGGCGAAGCGCGGATGCTCGTCATGGCCGCGCTGCTGATGGCCGACGATCTGTTCGAAATGCAGCGACGTCTGGACGAGAAGCCCTCGGTCAACGGCGATCCGCCGAAACCCGACGCGCGACTCGGGCGAAAACTGAATAAGATCGCCAAACGCGCGGAAGACATTGCCGCGGACCTCGAACCCACCTAAGTAAGTGTTGCGGGGCTTCCCGGTGCGACAGGCAATTCATCCCCAGGGCCAGTAAGCATCTCCCTAGGGAGCTGGCGCTGTCGGGATCTTGGTCTCGGTATCTGGCACCCACCTGCACACGCAGGCTCTGGGAGGATGTTACGCCAACGGCCATGGAGGCTCCGCACTCTCCACACGATCTCGACCTTGCGAAACGAGCCATGCGCGAAGCTGCACTGGCGGCGCGAGCGGTGTCCGTCCAGGCTGGGCCTGGACCGGCGGAATGTGGCGCGGCCCTGGCAACCCATGTCCTGCGAGACTGTCCACCGCCGTCCGGCGCCGTCGTGTCAGGCTTCCTGCCCATCGGCGATGAAATCGACGTCCGCCCGCTGCTGATCGCCCTGCACGAACGCGGCCACGCCCTGGCGCTACCGGTCACCCCCAAACGCGGCAACCCGTTGACGTTCCGCCGCTGGCGACCCGGTGATGCCCTGGCGGCCGAAAAATTCGGCACGATGCGGCCCGTCGGGGACGAAATCGTGCCGACTTTCTTGCTGGTGCCGCTGCTGGCCTTCGATCGCCGGGGTTTCCGACTGGGCTACGGCGCCGGCTACTACGACCGAACCCTGGCAGGCCTGAACGGGCATTTCGCCCTGGGCTGCTCCTATGCGGCGCAATGTGTGGACACTGTGCCGATTGGTCCCTACGACGTGCGACTCGACGCCGTGGCAACCGAGCTCGGTATTTTGAGGCCGAACGGTTAGGGCGAGCGTTGCGGGCTGCTCCGGTTTGCCCCCCCTGGCCAAGGAAAAACAACGCATGCGAATTCTGTTCCTTGGCGATCTTGTCGGGCGTTCCGGGCGAGACACGGTTGGGGCCGCCCTGCCCGGCTTGCGCCAGCGTCTGCGCACCGATCTCGTGGTGGTGAACGCGGAAAACGCGTCCCACGGCTTCGGTCTGGCCCCCGATATGGCAAAGGCACTGTTCGCGGCCGGCGCCGATGTGATCACCCTGGGCAACCATGCCTGGGACCGGAAAGAGATCATCCCCTTCATCGCCGAAAATCCACGTCTGATCCGCCCGTTGAACTACCCGCCCGGCACACCCGGGGCCGGCTCCGTCGTGGTGGAACTGGCAAGCGGCCACCGCGCACTGATCGCCCAGGCGATGGGACGGTTGTTCATGGACCCGCTCGACTGCCCCTTCCGCGGCACCGCCGACCTGCTCACCCGCCACCGGCTCGGATCGTCTATCAACGCCATCCTGGTGGATTTCCACGCCGAAGCGACCAGCGAAAAAATGGCGTTCGCTCATATGTTCGACGGACAGGTGTCGATGGTCGTGGGCACACATACGCACTGCCCCTCGGCCGACGCGCAGATCTTGCCCGGTGGGACCGCGTTCCAGTCGGACGCCGGTATGTGCGGCGACTACGACAGCGTGATCGGCATGACGAAGGACGGAGCCGCCCTGCGCTTCTGGCGGAAAATGCCCGGAGAGCGTCTGGCCCCGGCCGAAGGCGAGGCCACAATCTGCGGCGTGTTCCTCGAAACCGACGACCAGACCGGCCTCGCGCGCCGGGTCGAGCCGGTTCGGGTGGGTGGCCGACTGGCGCCCGCCATGCCGGTGGTCTGACCCACACCGCGCGCTAGAGCGGTTTCACCCTGATGGGAAACGGAAAACCGCTCTAGCACTTTGTTTGATCGCATGATTAACACGCTGTGACGTTCCGCTCAGCGTGACCATGCTCAGAACACAACGTCGCGGAGATCGAAGCCGCGCCCCCTCATCAAGCTACCAGGCGCCGGCAATGCAAAAGGGGCCATCCCTGGCCCCTTTTTCCACCGCCGATGCTAACCCGACGACGGATCAGCGCGAATAGCTGCGCAACATATAGGCCGAAACGCCACCAACGACGACACCAGCCAACACCGGCGTGCTGGCGGTCGCGATCGCGGTGCTGACACCCGTGAACACCGCCGGGACAACACCCACGACAGCGCTGACCGTGCTCGATACGGCGGTACCGACGGTGCCGGCAGTCGCCGCAAATCCTGAATTATAGACCGAGCCAGCCAAGCCGCCGATGACGCCGCCGGCGACCACCGTATCCATGGTCGAAGCCGCCTGCGCCGGCGCGAATGCCAACAACGAGGTAGCGATGACGCTTGCAAACAACACGCGCATGGCAATGTCTCCCTAACAATGTGCGGTCAGACATAGAACGTGACAACGCCAGGAGCAAGACTTCTCCGTTTCATCCGGTTACCGGGAAACAAAAAACTTGGTAACTGCCCAGGTTCCCCTGGCTCGGTGAGTTCGCCGGGCCACGCCGCGAGCAGGCGATTTTGATGTAGCGGCGGCGCAATCTCCGATTGACAGAGGGGTAGGTTCCAGATTCGAAGGGGTCGGTGGAACACGCCGCCATTAGCC
>CALQHT020000022.1 GCA_943330455.2 Nitrosovibrio sp. Nv4
GACCAGCACCTGTAATGCCTGCTGCCGCTGAGATTCGGTAAGACCAGCGATCCCGTCAAGCCACGCTTCGAATGCAGTCGCTTCCATGCTGCCCCCCCGCCGGTGGCATCCTAGCCGATTTCAACAAATACCGCTATAAGAGCCAAAAACAAGTCGGGGAAAGCGGTAAGCGCGGACCTTGCTTCGCTGCGCGCCACGGTGGCCCAGGTGGATTGGGCGGCGACACCGGGAATGGCGCCGAAACTGCTCGATCTGTCGGGGGGGCGGACATGGCCCATCGTGCTGGCGAGCTACGCGCTGATTCAGCAAAATCCGGCCGATCAGGCGCGTGGTGCGGCGGTGCGAAAGTTCCTGAAATTCGCCGTCTCCGAGGGGACTGAAGCCGCGGCTCTGGCCTTCGCGGCCGATCTGCCGGCGGGGCCGCGTGCCGCGGTGTTGGCACTGCTCGAACGACAAAGCACCTGACCGCGCATGAATGATGACCATTCACCTCCAGGCCGGGACAATGCCCGTGCACCACCCAATCGGGCTGGCATCGCTATCCGGTGCGGTCGACCGACCGGGGTCGGACCGCTCGATTCAGATCTTCACGCACTAAAGGGATCCAGGACATGCCGAGTGTAAACGCCGGGCCCCGCCTCGACCGATTGCCGATATCCCGCTTTCACAGACGGGTCTTCGCGCTGGTCGGCATTGGGATGTTCCTCGACGGATTCGACATCTATCTCGCGGCCACGGTGTTGGGCGCGACGTTGCAATCCAATTTCGCGACGATGGAACAGGCCGCGTTGTTCGTGTCGTCCACATTCGTGGGGATGATGCTGGGCAGCCTGATCGCGGGCTTCGTCGGCGATCGTTACGGCCGTTGTTTCACCTACCAGATCAACCTTGCTCTGTTCGGGTTCGCGTCCCTGGCGGCCGGGTTCTCCCCCAACATGGAGACGCTGATCATCATGCGGTTCTTCATGGGCCTGGGTCTGGGCGCGGAGAACGTGGTCGGCTACTCGACCCTGACCGAGTTCATCCCCGCCCGCTCCCGCGGTCGCTGGTTGGGCTTCATGGCGATGATCGTCAGCCTGGGTCTGCCGACGTCCATCCTGCTCAGCACCTACCTGATCCCGACGCATGGCTGGCGGATCATGTTTTTCATCGGCGGCGTCGGCGGTCTGCTGGTGTGGTGGATCCGCAAGCGCTTGCCTGAAAGCCCGCGCTGGCTGGAATCGGTGGGTCGCGACAAGGAGGCCGAGGCGTTGCTGCGCGAGGTCGAGTCGGAAGCAACGGTGGATCTGACGCGCATCAATCCAGCAGATATCGGGCCCGCACCGTCCCGCTCGCTGTCCACCTTGTTTAAGCCGCCGTTGCTGCGCCGCGTCATCGTCGGCAGCATTACCCTGATCATCATCAATGCCGTGGTGCATGGTTTCGTGACCTGGCTTCCCACCTTCTTCATCCGACAAGGCATGTCGCTGACATCCGCCTTTAATTTTGCGCTGGTCATGTCGCTGGGCGCTCCGATCGGTGCGCTGTTCGCCGCCGCGGCGGCCGATCGGTTGGGGCGCAAATCCACCGTGGCTCTGGCCTGCATCGTGGCCATCGTGGTCGGGTACTACTATCCCGGCATCAAGGACCCGGTGCTGCTGCCGGTGGTCGGGATGCTGCTGACTTCGGCGATCTTCACGCTGATGGCTATGCTGTTCGGGATCTACATCCCCGAATTGTTCCCCACAGAGATCCGCCTGCGCGCTGCCGGCATCTGCAACACGTTCGGACGCGGAGCCACCATCGTTACCCCCTTCATCGTGATTGCGCTGTTCGATTCGGATGGGATCGCCGGGGTTATCATGGCGATGACAGGATTGCTGAGCCTGTTGGCCTTGGTGGTTCTGCTGTTCGGGGTCGAACCACGCCAGCGTGGCCTGGAGGAGTTGACCGCGGCCAACTCCGTCCCGGCGAAGTAGTGGATACGATGGTTCCGATGATCGCACTCCTGGAAATGGGGCCGAGTGAGCCAATGGCTCGCGGTCTATCGGTCCTCGCCGATGGGAGATGTCAAAAGAGTTCAAGGCAAGCCGTCGTCGCGGCTGCATTAAACTCATCTGCAACGGATTTCCCGATATATGCCGGTCCGTGCGACACGGCAGTGCTGGGACTTGTCCGATCTCTATGACGATGTTTGAAACCATGCTAACCGGCAAACGCCCTGAGTATGCGGTGTGGTCCCCGCCCGGGGCCGTCTTTTGGAGGCTTCGGCCATGCAATCAATGCTGTTCCTCGCACAACTGATCGGTCCATGCTTGCTTGTGATATCGATCTCGATGCTGTCACGTCGGGAGGCGATGATCTCGTTGGTCGAGACCATGATGCAGAATCCGCCATTACTGTTCGTCCTTGGGGTGATTCAGTTGCTCGGCGGTTCCGCGATCGTTCTGACGCAGGATGCGTCGGATGGCGCGACATTGCCGCTGGTGCTGACCATGATCGGTTGGTGGCTGATGATCCGCGCGGTCCTGCTGATGTTTCTGTCCCAGGACGCGCTGTGGGCGCTGTTCGACGCGATGGAACTGAAGAAATATTACTACGCTTCCAATGTCATGGGCCTGGTTCTTGGCGGCTATCTCACCTATGCCGGGTTTGGTGGGGTTCTGGGTCTACCGCATTACCTCGGGTGATGCCCGGCGAGCGCGAAACGTCATTCGTTTTGCGCTCGTTGGGGCCTGTGACCACGCCGCGAACGGTTGGGCCGTCGATACAAATGGGTCTCGTCATTGCCGCGCTCGACCCGGCAACCCACGCCGTGACGGCGAGGGGCGGATGGCCGGATGAAGTCCGGCAACGATGGTGAGGTGACGCAACCGGGCAATGGTTTGGGCGGTTGGCCTAACCGTGAACCTCACGCCGACGCCTCCCGACGGACTTGTCCTTGTCGGTTCTCCTGATCGTGCCCCTTGCCCGCGTTCCACATCCGGGAAACGCCCCGGTTTCGGCCGGACAGACCACATCCGGCCATCCCCCCGATTGACACCCCACCCTCAAAAGCCACACTCCGGCTCCGCTGACCGACCAAGGGGGAACGCATGGGGCCGCTGGTAACCACCGACTGGCTTGCCGGGGAACTCGGCAAGGCCGACCTGATCGTCTTCGACGCCACCAAATACCTGCCGAATGAGAACCGCGACGGAAAGGCGGAGTTCCTGACCGCCCATATCCCGGGCGCGCGGTATTTTGACATCGATGAGGTCGCCGATCAGGACACCGAGCTGCCGCACATGGTCCCCACCCCCGGCCGTTTCGCGAAACTCCTCGGCGGTATGGGCGTCGGCAATTCCAGCCGTGTGGTGTTCTACGACCAGAAGGGCCTGGCCTCGGCCGCGCGCGGCTGGTGGCTCATGAGCCTGTACGGCCATGACAACGCGGCCGTGCTGGATGGCGGATTGCCGAAATGGGTGCGCGAGCAGCGCCCAACCGCATCCGGCCAGCCCGCCGCCCCGGTCTCGGCAAGCTTTCGCCCCGATTATCGGCCGATGCGGCTGCGGGGCGTCGGCGACCTGATCCGCAATGTCGCGACCCAATCCGAACTGGTGCTGGATGCGCGCGCCGCCGGACGCTTCACCGGCGCGACGCCCGAGCCTCGGGCCGGGATGCGCAGCGGCCATATGCCTGGGTCGGCCAACATTCCCTACACCGATCTGCTGAATACTGACGGCACCTTCAAGCCAATCGCCGATCTGAAGGCCCGCTTCGCCGCCGCCGGCGTCGATGGCGCCCGCCCCGTGGTGACAAGCTGCGGCTCCGGCGTCACCGCCTGCATCCTGACCCTGGGTTTGCGCCTGTCCGGCCTGCCCGAAGGTGCCGTCTATGACGGGTCCTGGACCGAATGGGGCGGACGGTCCGACACTCCCGTGGAGAGCAACCAGGCATGACCGACACACCGAAGCGCGGCTTCCGCACCAAGCTCGCGCATACCGCCCGCCGCACCAAGCACGAGCACGGCTTCGTCAATCCGCCGCTTTTGCGCGGGTCCACCGTGCTGGTGCCGACCGTCGCGCAACGTCAGGCGATGCAGGCCCAGCGCGGGGAGCGGGTGCTGACCTACGGCGTCGGCGGCTCTCCCACGCATTGGGCGCTGGAAGACATGATCGCCGAAGTCGAGGGCGGGACGCGCTGTTATATCGTGTCGTCCGGTCTGGCCGCGGTGACGACGCCGTTGCTGGCCTTCCTGAAGGCGGGCGATCATTGCCTGATGCCGGATCACGTCTACGGTCCGGCGCGCAATTTTGCCGGCGGACTGCTGCAACGCTATGGGGTGGAAACGACGTTCTACGATCCCGGGGTCGATGAAGCCGGTCTGGCGGCGCTGATGCGGCCCAACACCACGGTCGTCTATACCGAAAGCCCCGGCAGCCATACGTTTGAGGTGCAGGACGTCCCCGCCATCGCCCGCGCCGCTCATGCCGGTGGGGCAAAGGTGCTTATGGACAATACCTGGGGCATCCATCACTTCCAGCCGTTCAAGCATGGCGTCGATGTCTCGATCCAGGCGGCGACGAAGTATCCGGCCGGGCACTCCGACATCCTGATCGGCAGCATCACCGTCAACAACGAGGCCGACTGGCAGACCCTGCACGCTACGGCTCGCGGGCTCGGCCAGTATGCCAGCCCGGACGATTGCTGGCTGACCTTGCGTGGCATGCGGACCATGGGCATCCGCCTGCAAACCCAGATGGACGCGGCGATGCTCGTCGCGCATTGGCTGCGCCAGCGGCCGGAGGTGGCTCAGGTGCTGCATCCCGGCCTGCCCGGCGCGCCCGGCCACGATTTGTGGCGGCGCGATTTCACCGGCTCCTGCAGCCTGTTCGGCGTGGAGTTCAAGCCGGAATTCGCGCCGGAAGCGACCCATGCCTTCGTGGAGGCGCTGGAATTGTTCGGTATCGGCGCGTCCTGGGGCGGATATGAGAGCCTGGCCGTGCCGACGACCGGCTTCATCACGCGCACGGCCGGATCGGGGACATTCACCGGCCCAGTCGTCCGCCTTCATATCGGGTTGGAGGATGTGGACGATCTGCTGGCCGACCTGGATCAGGGCCTGGCCGTCATGCGGCGCTTTGGGAAGTAGGCGCGGGTTGCTATAATAAGAGCATGAGCGCGTCACTGAAACCAATCTGGACGGTGGAGACGTTCCTGGCCTGGGAACGGGAACAGGAACTGCGTTACGAGTTCGACGGGTTTGCGGCCCACGCGATGGTTGGGGGGAGTGTCGAACATAGCGTGATCGGCACAAACCTCGTCCGCGCGCTGGAAGACCGGTTGCGTGGGAAGCCCTGCCGCGCGTTCCGGGGTGATTTGAAGATCGTGGTGAACGGGCGGGTGCGTTACCCGGACACCATGGTGACCTGTTCGTCCGTCCCACGCGGATCGGACATCATCCCCGAACCGGTCGTCGTCTTCGAGGTCATCTCTCCCAGCACCCAGCGCACCGACCGGATCGCCAAGAACCACGAATATCGGGCCACCGCCTCGATCCAGCGCTACGTCCTGCTGGAACAGGCGGAAATGGCCGCGACCGTCTTTGCCCGCAGCGCCGATGACTGGGTGGGACGGGTGGTGTCCGGCGATGTCGTCCTCGCAATGCCGGAAATCGGTGTCGAACTGCCGCTTGCCGCGCTCTATGCCGGGGTCGAGTTCCCACCGGATGACGCGCCCGGGTAGAGACACGCCGCATTCACCCGTCTCAGCGATGGAGAATCTTCTCCACTGCCCCTTGCGGGAGGGGGCTGGGGGGAGGGGGTTCACCCGCACGGATGTGGCATGCAACCCCTCCTCCCGCCCCCTCCCGCAAGGGGAGGAGAAGAATTTTCTCCCCCGCCGATACGGACAACCACCAAAGCCCGGTCGCGGCCCAGGGCCCGGTCGTTCACCAGATGGTGACGCATCGCCGGGTAATCTCCTCCCATGCGGCGGACATGGGATGCCCTGACATCGGCCTGGACCTGGCTGCTGGCCGAACTGGACGGCGAGCGGGGCCGCTTTGCGTTGTGGTTGCCGGTGTTGCTGGCCGCCGGGGTGCTGACCTATTTCAGCCTCCGCATCGAACCGCCTCCCTGGCTGGGTGCCGCCGTCGCCGCCCCCGCCTTTGTCCTGGCCTGGCTCTGCCGCCGTTGGGTCTGGCCGTGGTTCTCGATCACCCCCGTTGGCTGCTTTTCCCTCGGCTTCGCGGTCGCCCAACTTGCCACCTGGCACGCGCCGCCGGTCGAGACCGCGCTGCTGCCCACCACCGCCACCTGGCTGTCCGGCCGGGTGTCTCGGTCGAAATCCTGCCGGATGGCCGCCGCATCACCCTGGACCGCGTCCATCTGGACAAAACGGACCAGGGTCTGGCGCGCACCGTCCGCGTGCGGTTGCGTCCGCATGACCCCGTGACCCTGGCCACCGGCGATACCGTCCGGGTGCGCGCGATGATCCGCGCGATCGGGCCGCCCACCCATCCCGGAGGCTGGGACCAGCAACGAGACGCCTTTTTCTCCGGCCTCGGCGGTTCCGGCTACGCGCTGGGCGAGGTCGAACTTGTGGCGCAAGCCATCCCCTGGGGCCCCCTGGATGCGATGCAAAGACTGCGAGAGGCGATGGCCGATCGCATCGCCGCCGCGATTCCGGGCGCATCCGGCCAGGTCGCGGTGGGCGTGCTGTTGGGCAACCAGACCGGCATCGCTCCGGCGGACATGGTCGCCTTCCGCGAGTCCGGCCTGGCGCATATCCTGTCCGTCTCCGGGCTGCATCTGGCGATCGTGATCGGCACGATCATGACCTTGATGCGCTGGGGCTTCGCGCTGTCCGAGCATGCCAGCCTGCACTGGCCAACAAAGCAGTTGTCGGCCCTGATCGCTCTGGCGGTCGGCGGGTTCTACACCGTGCTGACCGGCTTGCAGGTGCCAATGCTGCGCTGCTTCCTGATGGCCTGCCTGGTTACCCTGGCGCTGCTGGCCGGCCGCCGGCCGTTCTCCCTGCGCGGCCTTTCCATCGTGGCGACCGCCGTGATCCTGACCAGCCCCAGCCAGGTCATCGGCGCCTCCATGCAAATGAGCTTCTCCGCCGTGCTGGCCCTGATCGCCGGGTTCGAGGCGCTGCGTCCGGTCATCCAGCGCCTGCGGGGCGAAAGTCGAGCGCGGCGGATTGGCGTGGAACTGGTGGGGCTGGCGCTGACGAGCGCGCTGGCCGGGACCGCCTCGATGCCGTTCGGCGCGTATCATTTCGGGCGGATCCAGCTCTATTATATAGTGTCGAACATGGTGGCGGTGCCGCTGACCAGCTTCCTGGTCATGCCGGCCGGCATGCTGGCCCTGCCGCTGATGCTGGTGGACCTGGAATGGATCGCCCTGATCCCGGTGAATTGGGGCATCGAGGCAACGCTTGCCATCGCCCGATTCACAGCGTCCTTGCCGGCCGCCACCTTGGATGTGCCACACATGCCCGGTTGGGGCCTGGCGGTTCTGGCGTTCGGCCTCGCCTGGCTGGGACTGTGGAAGACCCGCATCCGGCTGGCCGGATTGCTGGCGATCGGCATCGGCGTGGCCTCCCCCGCCATGCAACGGGCGCCCGATATCCTGGTGTCCGGCGACGGGCGCGTGATCGCGGTGCGCACCGAGTCCGGTGTGTACGCCCAGCAATTGCGCGGCGGCAGCGCCTTCACCCGCGATTCCTGGCTCCATTTCTGGGCCGACCAGACCGCCCGCCCGTTTCCCACCGAAGGCAGAACCGCCGCCGGCACCATCGCCTGCACCCCGAACACCTGTCTGCTGCATCCCGTCCCCAACGCGCCTGGCGCCTTGCTTGTCCGCGGCAACGGGCCGGTCGAGGGATGCGCCGAAGCCTCGGTGATCGTGTCGGCGGAACCGGCCCGCGGCCTGTGTTCTCGCCCGTGGCCCGCCCTGGTCGACCGGTTCACGGTTTGGCGCGACGGACCGACCGCCATCTGGCTGGAACCCAACGGTGCCCGCATTCTGACCGACCGGGCCGACCGAGGCGCCCGCCCTTGGGTGCCGCCGCCTCCACAGCCCCGCCCACGTTCGGCGCCCACCTTGCCGCTGGCCCCGTCGGAGTAATAGATATCGCGTCGACCCTGCATGCGAGAGTAGATCGTTCTCCAACTACACGGTTCGGGAGCCAATCATGATTTTCCGCCAGTTGTTCGAAGCGACGTCCGGCACCTACACCTATCTGCTCGCGTCCCGTCGTGGTGGGGAGGCTTTGATCATCGATCCGGTGCTGGAAAAGGTGGATCGCTACCTTCAATTGATCGGCGATCTGGACCTGAAGCTGGTGAAGGCGGTCGATACCCATCTGCATGCCGACCACATCACCGGGTTGGGTGCGCTCCGCGACCGGACGCACTGCATCACCGTGATGGGCGAGCAATCCGGCGTGGACGTCGTGTCGATGCGCATCGCCGATGGCGACCGGCTGCGGATCGAAGGTCTCGCGCTGGATGTCATCTACACGCCCGGGCATACGGACGATTCCTACAGTTTCGCGCTCAATGACCGGGTCTTTACCGGCGATACCTTGCTGATCCGCGGCACCGGGCGGACCGATTTCCAGAACGGCGACCCGCGCGCCCAATACGACTCGATCTTCAACCGCCTGTTGCGGCTGCCGGACGACACAATGGTGTTCCCCGCACACGACTACAAAGGCGATACCGTCAGCACGATCGGAGAGGAGAAACGCTGCAATCCCCGGCTCCAGGTCGCGTCGGTCGAGGCGTATGTCGCGCTGATGAACAGCCTGAACCTGTCCAATCCGAAAATGATGGACGTGGCGGTGCCGGCCAATATGCGGCAGGGCCTGGCGCAGGACGATATCGCCCGTCGTGGCTGGGCACTGACGGCCGAGGCGGCACGCGCGCTGGTCGGGAAACACGAAATCCTGCTGGTGGATTTGCGGGAAAACGAGGAACGGGCGCGGTCCGGCTGCATCAAGGGCGCCATGCACGCGCCCTACCCGGACTTGCAGGAGAACATCCACCCGGACGGGATGCTGCACGAACTGGCCGCGGCCACCGGCAAACGACTGGTCTTCTTCTGCGCGTTTGGGGAGCGGTCTGCGATGGCGGTGCAGGCGGCGCAGGACGCCGGATTGTCGTCCGCGTGCCATATTCATGGTGGCATCGCGGCATGGAAGAAGGCCGGGGGCGCGGTCTCGGCGTGAGTTTCCCGGATTCCGGCCCATCGTCGGCGCATGTTTTGACGATGGCGAAGGATCCTGGCTGTTGCGGTGGTGCCAGTTGCGGTTTGCCGGCCCGGTCTGCGAACAACCCCGCGAACCGTCCGTTTGCTGTTCGGTGCAACTCTGTGTGCACTCGGTGATCCCTGTGTCCCCTGCTTTCGCGGTGCGGACTCATTGGTAAACGGTGTGCAGGGACAGACGGGCCGCTTCACGGATGGTGGCATAGGGTCGCATGTTCGTCGGTGGCAACGGCGCAAGCAGGGGTCACAGAGGACACCGAGTGCACACAGAGTTGCACCGAGCGGCAAAGCGACGTTCACCGGTCCGCCCACCTGGCCGCATCGCTTGTGACGAGCCCGTGACCCAACCGAACGCATGCGCCGGCGCGGGACCAGGAATTGCAGGCGGTCTCCCCGAGGGTGGTGTTCGCTTTACGTTCTAGACCGGCGGCGTGCCCGAGGCAAGCGAAAATCTCCCGTTCGGCCGGTCGGACCACGGAACCATGCAGCATCCCCGGAGGCCCGGCACGTGCAAAGTCGCATCTGCGGCTGAGTCGTTGATATAGCGCTGGATCGTAAACCACTGATACAACAGGCCATGTTGAAGGATTGTGCAAAGGTTAACGAAATATGGCGGAATTGTGATACGCGTGATCGAGCGCATCGTCGTCTACCGACCGCGGTTGCGACGGACCTGGAAGGACGCGGCCGATCCACCTGAGATCGCTTGGAATCCTGGCTCCGCCCAAGGCATCACACGACGTTCATTGGTTCATGACTTCGTTGCCGATCCCGCCAGAAACCCGGGGGTTTCGTTGCATGTCCATGCGAAAACCGGGGGGGTTCGTTCCGGACAGGCGCCGTTAACCCTTTTCAGCTCCCGCCCAAGGAATAGGCAGCCTGCCCCGTAAGAGGCAGATCGGCCGAACCCCCACGCCCGGCATGGGGCGCGGCGGCATCCAAACGATGCGACCCCGCACCAGGCGTCGCCCCGACGCACCGCGCACTCGACGGCACGCCCCATTTGGGTTCGGGCGCCGCCCATCCGACCCGTGGAAATTCCCCGCGAGACAGCGTAAGACCGAGCCAAGGGGGAGACACCAGCCATGAAACTCGGCGTGTTCGATCACATGGATCGCGGCCTGGCACCGCTCGACCGGTTCTTCGAGGAACGGTTGAAGCTCGTCGAGGCTTACGACAAGGCCGGCTTCTACGGTTACCACGTGGCCGAACATCACGCGACGCCGCTGGGCGTGGCGCCATCGCCCGGCGTCTGGCTGGCGGCGATCGCGCAACGCACCAAGCGGCTGCGCTTCGGCCCGCTGGTGTATCTGCTGCCGCTGTATCACCCGATCAAGCTGCTGGAAGAAATCTGCATGCTGGACCAGCTCAGTGGCGGGCGGCTGCTGCTGGGCGTCGGACGCGGCATATCCCCGATCGAGCTGCGCTATTACGGTTTGGATCCGGAACAGACTCCCTCCATGTATGCCGAAGCGCTGGAAGTCATCCTGCGTGGCATGCAAGGCGGCACCCTGACCTTCGAGGGCAAGCATTATCAATACCGTGACGTTCCGATCGAGATCGAACCGTTCCAGCGGCCGCATCCGCCGCTGTGGTATGGGCTGGGCCGGCCGGATGCGGTGCCCTGGGCCGCGGCCAACAAGGTCAACATCGTCGGCAACCTGTTTTCCGAGGGCATGCGCGCCCTGACCGATCGCTATCGCCAGGAATGGGCTTCCTTGGGCAACGCGCCGGAAGACATGCCGCTGATGGGAACCGGCCGCCATGTCGTGGTGGCCGAAACCGAACGCGAGGCACTGGAAGTCGCGCGCCGAGGCTACGACAAATGGCGCGCCAGCTTCCTGAAACTGTGGATCAAGCACGGCATAATGCCGGCCATGCACGCCGTCTTCCCGGAGAAATTCGAAACGGCGCAGGAACAGGGTCGCGCGGTCGCCGGCACACCGGACCAGGTGCGGGATTTCCTGCTGCGCGAAGTGAAAGCAGGCGGGCTCAACTACCTGCTGTGCCGCTTTGCCTTCGGCGATATCACCGGCGACGAGGCATTGCACTCCGTCAATCTGTTCGTGAAACATGTCATGCCGGACCTGACGGCGTATGAGGGGACGTATTGATCCATGTCTGACATCTATGAACTCTTCGCGCTGCGCTACGCCGGACGGGCGGCGCACCGGACCGAACATTTTATCGGCGGGGACCCGCATGACGGGCCGATGCCGATGGATTATTTCGTGTGGGTGGCCAAGAACGCCGACCGCGCGGTGGTGATCGATATCGGCTTCACCGCGGAAAGCGGCGGCAAGCGCGGCCGCGTGCTGGATCGGTGCCCGATCGAATCGCTGTCGCTGCTGGGTGTCGACCCGGCAACCGTCGAGGACGTCATCCTGACCCATATGCACTACGATCACGTGGGCAATTTCGACAAATTCCCCAAGGCTCGGTTTCATCTGCAAGAACCCGAAATGCAGTATGCGACCGGTCGTTACATGAAATACAAGCAGCTCGCCAAGAGCTTCGAGCCCGACGATGTCTGCGGCGTGGTGCGGCTGAATTTCGATGGCCGGGTCGTCTATCACAACGGCCCCGCCGACGTGCTGCCGGGGATCAGCATCGTGCCGACCGGTGGGCACTCGCACGGGCTGCAATTCGTGAAGGTGAACACCAAGCGCGGGGTTGTCGTGCTGGCGTCGGACGTCACGCATTTTTATGAGAACATGGAAACCTACCGCCCCTTCACCACGGCTTTGCATGTCGGCGATATGCTGGTGGCGTTCGACACCCTGCGGGAGCATGCGGCCTCCCCCGATCTGATCGTACCCGGGCATGATCCGCTGGTGATGCAGCGCTATCCGGCGGTATCGGATGCGTTGAAGGGCATCGCCGTGCGCCTGGACGTGCCGCCGACCGCATAGATTTCCGGATCTGTCACGACCCGGGGCGGGGGCACCGACCGGCTTACACCCTGGATCGGGCCGCGAAACCATCTTCCACCAACCGTCCGAACCATCGACCGATGCACCGCCCCCCTCGTCATTGCCGGGCTTGACCCGGCAACCCACCCCCTGACGAAGCAGCGCGGGTTGCCGGATCAAGATCGGCCATGACGCCAAGAGGGGCAGCCCATCTATCGACGACCAGCGCCGTTGGGATTACATCACGCCCAAACCGCAATCACGAGAAGGAGTAAACGCATGGACGTCGGCATGATGATGGTGTTCGCCAGCTACGGCTGGGAAAACTGCACCGACAAGCGCGTCTGGGAAGAGGAAATCCGCCTGGCTCGCATCGCCGCGGATTCGGGCTTCGATTGCCTCTGGTCGGCCGAACATCATTTCGCCGATTACTCGTTCGTTCCTGACAACATCCAGTTGATGACCTACCTGACGGCCATCTGCCCGAACATCGATGTCGGCACCGCCGCCGTCATCCTGCCCTGGCACGATCCGCTGCGCGTCGCCGAACAGGCCGCCGTGCTGGACATGCTGTCCAAGGGCCGCTTCCGCTTCGGCATGGGCCGCGGCCTGGCGCGCCGCGAATTCGAGGCGTTCCGTCTCAGCATGGACGAATCCCGCGGCCGCTTCGACGAAGCCGCTCCGATGATCATCAACGCGCTGAAGACCGGCTTCATCGAGGGCGATGGCCAGTTCTACAAGCAACCACGCGTCGAAATCCGCCCGCGTCCGGAATACGCGTTCGACGGACGTATCTACGCCGTCGCCTCCAGCGAGGACTCCGTCATATCCGCCGTCAAGCTCGGCGCCCATATGGTGATGTTCGCCGACCGGCCCTGGGAAATGCGCCTGCCGGTGATCGAGCACGGCCGCAAGCTGCATCGGGAGATGCATGGCACCGAGCAGCCGCATCTGATGCTGACCGAATTCTGCGTCTGCGGCGAAAACCTGGCGGAAACCGAGGAAGAAGCCCGCAAATACCAGGGCAAATTCGTGGAAAGCAATTTCGTCCACTACGAATTCCTGGGCGAGCACTTCAAGACCGTCAAAGGCTACGACGCCTATCAGCAGAAAGCCGAAATCGCCCGCAAGATGGGCATGGACGGCGCGGTCGCCGGGTTCATGCAGGCGGCGAGCTGGGGCACGCCTGACAAGATCTTGCGCGGCCTGGAAACGCGCCGCAAACTGCTCGGTCATTTCGAACTGAACGTCGCGTTCCGCTTCGGTGGCACGCCGATGGAGGTCTCGGAGCGCGGGATCAAGCTGTTCGCCAAGGAAGTTCTGCCGGTTCTGAAGTCCTGGGGCGTGGTCGGGGCGGACAAGGTCGCCGCGTAACCGACGATCCGAACGATCCGCCGCCATCGAACGGTGGCGGCGGATCGTGGATTGCAAATCACCCGGACAGGGGTGCGATTCAACGTTCTGCGGCGAAAGATCGACGACTTTAACCATCGACCGATAGACTCGCCTCACCGTCATTGCCGGACTTGATCCGGAAACCCGCCGCCTGCCGTTGAAGCGCGGGTTGCCGGATCAAGTCCGGCAATGACGGTGAGGCGTGTAATCCATCGCACAACTTTGGTTCGCACCGCCCGCACAGGACCGGATTGCATCTGTCGCCGGTGTTTCGTAAACTGTCGGCCGCGCGGGTGTAGTTCAATGGTAGAACGGCAGCTTCCCAAGCTGCACACGAGGGTTCGATTCCCTTCACCCGCTCCAAATGCCAGGCTCCCGGCCCCTCCTCCACGCCAAAGCGGCTGAACGAGCGACGGGCGTCCCCTGATCAGAAAGCACCTGCCATGCATGTCGGACTTATCGTTGGGATCGGTCCGGCCGCCACCGATTTCTACTACCGGTTTCTGATTGCGGCCCTGGCCGAACGCGGTGTGCCGCTGGAACTCACCATGGCACATGCCGATACGCCGACGCTTCTGCGTAACCAGATGGCGGGCAACGCGGACGCCCAGGTCGCGATCTACCTGCGCCTCACCGCTCGCCTGCAAGCGGCGGGGGCCGAGACGGTGGCGGTGACCTCGATTGGCGGGCATTTCTGTATCGATGCGTTCCGCCAGCGATCGCCGCTGCCTGTGATCGACATGCTGACCGAGGTCGATGGCGCGATCTCCCGGGCCGGCTATCGCAAGGTAGGCGTCATCGGCACGCGACTGGTGATGGACACGGGCTTCTACGGGGCAGTGCGCGGGGTCGAGGTCATCGCGCCGGCGGACGCCGATCGCGCCGCGGTGCACGATGCCTATATTGCGATGGCGGCATCGGGACGCGCGACCGCGGCGCAACGCGAAACCATGTTCCGCGTCGGCCGCACCATGGTCGAAGCGGAAGGCGCCGAGGCGGTGATGCTCGGTGGCACCGATCTGGTCCTGGCATTCGACGCTAGCCAGGACTGCGGTTTCGCGACGGTCGATTGCGCCGCCGTGCATGCCGCCGCGATCGTTAAAGCCGCCGAACGATAGGACACGCCGAGCGGACGTGGGTCGAAGGAATTGGGGTGGGTGACATGGCGCCTGAAGCCGGCCATGGGCGGATGACCCGGTCGCACTGAGCTCGATCCAGGCCCGGAGCCAACGCGACGATCTGCTGAGAGACGACACTGGACACTGCATGCCCGCTTGCCGGGATATGCGACGGTGGTTGCCCGTCCGTCATTGCCAGCCTGGGGTGCGGCCGGATATGCCGGACAAAACATATAAGGCAGGGTGCGATGCGTTTCCTCAAATCCTCGATCGTGGCGGGCAGCCTGGTGCTGCACGCGGCATCCCTGGGTGCGGCCGATCTGCCGGCCAACACCAAGGCGCGTCTGGTGATGTATGACGCGTCGGGCAACCAGTCGCTGGACCCGGCCGAACCGCAGAGCACCAGCGGTCTGGCACAATTGCCGCTGATCGCGATCTATGACTCGTTGGTCGGGCAGGAGGATGACGGCAAGCTGGTCCCGCGCCTGGCGACGGCGTGGCGCTACAACGCGGACCTGACCGAATTCACCCTGACCTTGCGCTCCGGCGTTACGTTCCATGACGGCACGCCTTTCAACGCCGCGGCGGTGGCGGCCAATCTGGAACGCTCCAAGATGTTGGGCAGCAAGGCGGGCACGACAATTGTCGATACCGTCAGCCGCATCAAATCGGTGGAGGTCGTGTCGGCCGACACCGTGCGCCTGCATTTGGTCGAACCGAACGGGCAGATGCCGTATCTGCTTGCGGCCCAGGGCGGCATGATGATCAGCCCGGCGGCGCTGACCCCGGATGCGTTCGGCAGCAGCCTGAAACCGATCGGTGCGGGCCCGTATCAGGTGCGCGGCTTCGATGCCGCTGTCCGCACCAATACCGACCGGTTCGACGGGTATTGGGGAGGCACCGTTGGCCGGCCCGCCGCCATGGAGCACCATTTCGTTCCGGAGGCAGCCGCTCGCCTGAACGCGTTGCGCTCCGGGCAGATCAACCTGGCCTTGATCGACCCGCGCCAGATCCCGGATGCCAAGGCGGCCGGCTTAGCGGTCCAGGTCAACGAAAAGGACAGCGTGTGGGATATCTACCCCAACACCGGCCGCTCCCCGATGAACAGCCTGAAGGTGCGGCAAGCCTTTATGCATGGGCTGAACCGGGCCGAAATCGCCGATGCCCTGGGATTCGGCGCCGCCAAACCGACCGTGCAACTCTATTCGGCGGCATCGCCTTACTATGACCCGGCATTCGAGACCATGTATCCGTACAACCCGGCCAAGGCGCGCGCCCTGTTGGCGGAAGCCGGCTACAAGGACGGCGTGGATGTCACTTGGTTGGTACTGAACACCAGCGAATACAAGCTGCTGTCACAGGCAATCCAGGCGATGCTGGCGGAATCGGGTATCCGGCTGAAATTCGACACCGTCGACGTGTCGCAATACGTGCTGTTCCGTCGCCCGCTGCCGGGCCGGGGCGACATCTTCATGGGCCGCTGGGGCGGGCGCGGCGATCCGCTGCAAACCTTCCAGGAAGTCGGCGGCACCGGTGGGTCGGTCAATGCCGGCGGCGCCGTGGTGCCGGAAATCGACGCCCTGCTGCAGAAAGCGCGCCTGATGAGTGCCGACGATCCGGCTCGGGTCGAGACATTGCGTCGGGTGGCGAGGATCATGACGGAACAAGTGTCTCATATCCCGGTCATGACACGGTCGAATGTCTATGCCTTCCGCCCCGGCTGTATCCAGAACCTGGGGGCCTATCTGCCCACCGGCAGCGACCGCATCAACGACACGCGGATCGCCGAGGGTTGCAAGTAATACCAAGTCGCCGGGTGCGAACCAAAGTTGTGCGACCGAGTACACACCTCACCGTCATTGCCGGGCTTGACCCGGCAACCCACGCTTCAACGGCACGGGGCGGGTTGCCGGATCAAGTCCGGCAATGACGGTGAAAGGACTCCCTTGGGGCATTGTTTCGGTAGGTTAGTATAATGCCCACTGGCCGAAACATTGACCGATATCGTCCCCTCACCGTCATTGGCAGACTTGATCCGGCAATGATGGTAAGGGGCGAAATCGGTCAATGGGTCGGGGCGGAAGGAAGCGACCTTCCGCCCCGGCAATCCGGCATCCTGCGGCCGTGCGCTCCTACGACCCGCCATTCACCTCGATCGTCGTGCAGGTCACGAAACTCGCGGCATCGCTCGCCAGGAAATTGACCACGGAGGCAATTTCTTCCGGCTGCCCCACGCGGCCCAGCGCGCTGGTCAAGGCACGCTGCTTCGATAGCTCCGGCACCCGCGCACCCATCGCCGTCTGGATCAGACCCGGCGCGATCGCATTGACGCGGATCCCATGCTTGCCCAGACGCCGCCCGAGGCTCTTGGTCATGTTGATGACCGCGGCTTTCGACGCGCCATATTCCACCACGGTGCTGCCATTGACCCCGGCCATGGACGCGGTGGTGATGATCGACCCGCCCTGGCCCTCGGCGATCAGGCGGCGCGCAACCCATTGCGCCGCAAAATACGGCACACGAACATTCGCCGACATCGTGTCATCAAACTGCTCGGCGTCCACATCCAACCAGTCCTTTTCCGGATGGAACACGCCGGCATTGTTGTAGAGGACGCGCACCAGACCGTGGTCGCGCTCGATCGCGGCCAAGGTTTCGGCCATGCGATCCAGGTCGGTCAGGTTGCATTGATAATAGGGCCAGTTGCCCTTGCTTTCCGCACCGATATCGATGCCGACGGCCAGAAAGCCCGACTGTGCCAGAATCCGGCACGTGGCCTGCCCGATCAGGCCGTTGCTTCCGGTAATCACCGCGACTGATGGCATGGTTTCCCCCTTCGTTTGTGTCCCCAGACGCTAGCGCATGATCACGCCGAGCGGAACGGAACAGCGGGTGAATCGTGCGAACAAACAAGGGACGAGAGCGGTTTGCGGTTTCCAGTCAGGGTGCAACCGCTCTGGCGCACCATCGACGGATACGGCAAACAGCGGCGCCAGGGTGGATCAACCATGCCACGTACCGTCATTGTCCGGTTGCTATGTCTGTGCCTGTTCGGCGTTCTGGCGGCCGGTTCGGCCCACGCCGTCGACCTGACGATCGGACGCGCGACCGAGCAGAATTCGCTGGATCCGCTGTTCTCCGACCTCGGCAACGACGTTGCGACGGCCGAGAACATGTTCGAGAGCATGATCCGCTTCGACCCGGACCGGCAGATGCAGCCAAGCCTGGCGGAATCGTGGGTGCTGGTTGATCCGCTGACCTGGGACATCAAGCTGCGGCGGAATGTGCGGTTCCATGACGGGTCCGCCTTTACCGCCGAGGACGTGGCCTTCTCACTGAAGCGCGCGCGGAATGTGCCGAACAGCCCGGGGCCGCTGACGATCTTCGTGCGCTATGTGCAATCGACCGAGGTGCTCGACAGCCACACGATCCGCGTCCGCACCGAAACGCCGGTGCCGCTGCTGATGGAACTGATTGGCCGTGTGTTCATCATTCCCGCCAAACTCGGACCGCAAGTGGCGACGGAGGATTTCAGTGCCGGTCGTGCCATGATCGGCACCGGGCAGTACAAATTCCGTTCCTCTTCGCCTGGCGACAAGGTGGTGATGGGGGCCAACACTGACTACTGGGGCCACAAGCCCGAGTTCGGGACAGTGACCTTGAAGTTCCTGTCGAACGCCGCCGCGCGCAGTGCCGCGCTGCTGTCGGGCTCGGTCGATGTGATCGAGCAGATCTCGCCGTCCGATATCGGACTGTTCCAGAACCGGCAGGATGTGAGCCTGTATTCGACGACGTCGACACGGGTGATCTATATCGCGATGGACCAGGGTCGGGACGAAAGCCCCTACATCGCCGACAAGGACGGCAAACCGATGACCGTCAATCCGCTGAAGGATCGGCGGGTTCGGTTGGCGCTGTCGAAGATGATCAACCGGCCGGCAATCACCGAGCGTGTGTTGGCCGGCGCGGGAGAGCCGTCTGGCCAGATCGTGCCGCAGGGCATGGGCGGCTATAATCCGGCGCTTCCCGCCATGGGTTTCGACCTGGCCGGGGCGAAACAACTTCTGACCGAAGCCGGCTATCCCAACGGTTTCGGGCTGACGGTGCATGGATCGAACAACCGTTTCCCCAACGATTCGCAGGTCACCCAGGCGATCGGACAGATGTTCACCCGCGGCGGACTGCGCGTGAACGGGATCGAGCCTCTGCCCTACAACGTCTATGCTCCCGGGGCGACACAACGTAAATACAGTCTGTTCATGTTCAGCTATGGCAGCGCCGGCACCAGTTCCTTGCAGGGATTGAGCGGGGTGCTGGCAACATTCGATGCCGCGACCGGCAGCGGGGCAATCAACCGGGCCCGTTATTCGAACCGGGAATTCGATGCCGCCATGCGCGACGCGACGGCGGAATTCGACAGCGCCACGCGCAATGCCAAACTGGCCGAGGCCGCACGGATCGCCATGGAAGATGCCGGGATCTTGCCGCTTTACTGGCAGAAACTGTTTTGGGCGTCGCGCAAAGGCTTCGTCGTGCAGCCCGACCGCGGGGAAATCACGTCGGCACATTTCGTTTCCGTGGCGCGCTGACGGGGTGACGGACCGTCCGGGTTTCCCCCGGACGGCCCAGGAGTGCCTGTTCCGTTGCCAAGGCGACGCGCAATTACGACTGCATCATCTGGTGTTGAGCGCAGGTCTGTTCATGTCATGAAGGGTGCAGACCCGCCACCCACGGTTTGCAGTGCTGCTCACCGCGAAGCCGTGGATGGTGGGCCCGCGCCCATCGTGACGGGGGTTGGCCGCAAGTGCCAATTGGAGCGGCAATTCCTGGGCGTCGCCTTAACGAAACAATCAAACCGGCATCCGGCGCCCCTGGTGCGCGCGGCCCATCTTCGCGACCTCTGGATCGTGGCCGGCGATGACACGCACGCCTTCGTCCAGGCGTGGCAGGATATTGGCCTGATTGCAGCCCTCCAGGAACGCGATGCCGTTGCGCAGGCAGGCGCTTAGCACCTTGTCGCGGGCCGCCTGCATGATCGGCGGATAGGGATCGCGTTGGATCGTCGTATGGCCCAATGACAGGCTGAGGTCGCCGGGGCCCATTTCGGCAAACCCAAGGCCGGGAACCGCGCAGATCGCGTCGGCGTTGGCAATGCCCTCGGGGCTTTCCAGTTTGACGCCCAGCAACAATTCGCCGTTTGGGTTCAGCGGCCAGGGCTCGCACAGGTTCATATACTCGGACTGCGATAGGCCCCAGACCGGGGCAGCGGTGTT
The DNA here is from genome assembly GCA_943330455.2 of Nitrosovibrio sp. Nv4. GTDB lineage: Bacteria > Pseudomonadota > Alphaproteobacteria > Acetobacterales > Acetobacteraceae > Rhodopila. The sequence continues at coordinate 19,938 of CALQHT020000022.1, forward strand.
TTCCGAGCCTCGCCCACGTGTGCCGATGCCCAGAAGTTGGCGTCCGTCCGGGGTCTGGCCGGCTTCGACGGGACGGGTGGCGCCGTGCATCCGTTGCTGCGGCGTTGGCAGTGAGGGGTCGACGCCGATCAGGTGGTGCGGGTAGCGGCAGGCTTCGACAAAGGCACGCACGGCATCCACGGTTTCTGCCTGGCACAGCAGGATCCCATGGGCGCCGCGGCCGAGGATCTGACGGAACTGCCAGGCGTTGAAGCGCACATTGGCGGCGTCCGTGCCGTTGACCGGGGCTTCGACGATGACGGCGGGGGTGCGGTGGCCGGATCGGGTTGGGCCGGCATCGACCATGCCGCGCAGGTATTCGGCAAGACCGGCCATGTCGAAGGAGCCGTGCTCCATGCCCACGTTCATGTAATCGGCCCAGGTGCTGGCGTCGATGCGGCCTTGCTCGTAGGTCAGGACGTGGCCGCTGTGGGGGCCGTCGTAGTAGATGGCCTGGCCGTCCTGGAGCAGGGCGATGGTGCGGTTGATCTGGCCGGGCATGGTTTGGTTCTCCGTGTGTTGCGGGGCTCCGCCCCGAGACCCCGCCAGGGGCTTTGCCCCCCATGGTCCCTTGCGACCCCACCAAAGGCGACGGCCTTTGGAATGCGATTTATTTGTCGTTTGAATTCCTGGGGCCTACGGGGGCCGCGCAAGGTCCGAGTAGGCCCCAGGAATTCAAACGACAATGTTCCGGTTCCAAGGCCCGTCGGCCTTGGCGGGTCCAGGGCAGAGCCCTGGAGGGGTTCCGGGGCGGAGCCCCGCGCCACTACAAAGGTATCGCCACCAGAGTATCGAACCGCTGGCTATCACAAACCACGATCCGCTCGGCAAACCGCAACACCCCGTCCGCATCCTCCCGCACCCGATCCCGGTAAACTCCCGCCGCGAACAGTTCCATCTGCCCATCGCGCATCGTCCGCACGATCACGAACGACGTCTCCGCAACGATCACCCCATCCTCGGTCGGCCCCAGCACCGGCATCCCCACCACATGCCGATAGCGCTGCCGCTCGTAGATATTCGCCCCACGCAGCGCCACCACCCGATCCGCCAACATCGCACGATTGTCGGCGAAGATGATCCCCGCCGCATAGCCACGCGCGAAATTCTCCGCCGTGGTGACCTTGTAGATACAGCGCTCCAGGAAAAACCCCGGCCAATCCTCCAACCGGTCCGCGTCGATCGTCGCGGCATAGGCAGCATTCAGCCCGGACAGGCGAAACAGCGTCTCGGCATCCCCCACGGCCTTAAAACCCCATCACCGAGCGATATGCTTTCCAGAACCCGCGCACGGACGCCTCGGTCGCGCGGGTGTCCTGGCTGTCGGCCGCCCCGCCGCCCATTTCGACGACCGACAGTTCCTCATCGGCCGAGGCAATGCCGCGCTGCACGAAGCCGCCGACGCAGCCGTCCTCCATCGAGACATAGCCGGCCGGCCCGACCAGGTTGGCCTGCTTCAACCGCATGGCGCGCAAATCCGGCGGATCGTCGGCGAACCCGATATAGGTCCAATGCAGATCCATCCGATCCACGCCGCGCGGCAAGGTCTGGCGGATCGCCAGACAATTGTTGATCTGTTGCAGCACGAAGCCCGGAAACACCGTCAGGATCTGCAACTGGATGTCGTCGCCGAACTCGTTCCGCCCGTTCATGAAGGTGGGATCGGACAACTGAAACCCCTGGTCGTCCGAACGGATACCGGCATAGCTGGTATCGTGTTGCGGCGGCGCGCCCCGCGTGGCACTGGCATGCGCGACTCCGTTCTCGCTGACCAATACCCCGCCGCCCTGGCTCAGTCGCGTGATGCGGAACGTGGTGAAGAACAGGTGCAGCAGGCTGGCATGGTAGGTGTCGCGCACATTCTCCATGTAGAGCTTCCAGTTGTTCGGAAGCGCTTGCGTAAACCGGCCGATCACTTCGACCTTCTTGTGCAGCACACGACGGACCCGGGCGGTGATTTCCGGTCCGATATAGGTCTCAATGTCGGGCGCATCGTCCGCCAAGGTGCCGAACACCAGGCCATGCAGCGTGGTGATACGCACCTTGCGAGGCCTGTGGTCCTCCATGCGGAAATCGGCCGGCATGCCGCCTTGCCCGTTCACCCCGTGGCGAAAGGCGATGGATTTCAGGTTGCCGCTCAGATCGTAGCGCCAGGCGTGGTAGACGCAGTGGAAATCCTTCACCCGCCCGCCATCTTCCAGGCAGATCATGGCGCCACGATGCACACACCGGTTCTCGAACGCGGCGATCGAGCCGTCTTCCGTGCGCGCCACCACCACCGGCATGGTGCCGATGAAGCTGGCGCGGAAGTCGCCGGTTTCGGGAATGTCGGCTTCCAGGCACAGATAGTTCCAGACCGGGCCTTCGAACACGCGGCTCTGCTCGTCGCGCGCGACCTCGGGGTCGCGATAGACCCAGTAGGGGACTCGAGTCAGCCCCGCGGGCCAACTGCCAACCGAAAGGTCACGAGTCGATTGGTCCATGGGTTCGGTTTCCTGCTTGCCTGGCTGCGGCAGCCCGCACACCGATGACGGCGACGGCCGAGGTTACGCACGTCCCGGCCACGCCTGACGTTAGAGCGGTTTCACCTTGGCTGGAAACGGCAAACCGCTCTAGCTCTCTGTTTGATCACATGTTTCACACGCTGTGACGGTCCGCTCAGCGTGATCATGCTCTAACCTCTCGACAGCCGAACGACGCCCCGCCGGCCGGCTGTCGTGATATCAGATCTTGAAGGCCTGACGGGCGAGGAGCTTCCAGCTATCCTTTTCCTCGCGCCAGACCATCAGGACGCCGATATTGATGTCGGTGGTCTTGCCTTCGCTTTCGGTTTGCCCGGTCAGGATGAAGCGGGAGATTGCTTCGTGGCCCGCGACCTGATTGGTCACCTTGTCGAAGGTGATGGTCTTCCAGCTTGATTTGCCGTTGGTGGACCCGGCAATGAATTCGGCCTTCGTCTCGATCTTGCCGGCCGAGTGGCCGTAGCTCAGGCTGTCGGAACACAGCTTGTCGAAGGCGGCCTTGTCGGCCTTTTGCATGGCCACCCGGAAGGCTTCGACTGCGGCAGCGACCGACGCCGCGTCCTTCTTCTTGTCGTTGTCGGCCTGGGCCGGGGAGGCGATTCCGATAGCGGCCATGGCGAGCAGCCCGGCTCCGGCCGTGGCGATATTGCGGCGATTCATGCTCATGTGATGTTCCTCCTGTGCGATCCCATCTCGTTACGGGTGGGATTCGGTCGGTCGACGCCGCTGGCTTTCGGTCAACGGACAGGAGGATGCTCGCACGCGGCCGGCTTGGGTTCAAGCGGTGTCGCACGGAGAGGCCGCCAGGCCCGCCCCGTGCGCAAGCAAGGTCAGTTCTTGTAGTCGGGCTCCTTGCGGTCGAGCATCCGCTTCAGCGCGTCGAAATGCCATTCGCAGTTCTTCTTCCCGCCATAGACGGGCGCGGTCCTGCGGTAGGAGTCATAGGTGTGGTCGACGACTTCCTGCGGCAGGGTCTTCAATGGCCGGCCGGTCCACATGGCATAGAGCTGCACCTGGGCCACGCGTTCCACGTAATAGAGCCGGTCATAGGCCTCGGCCACCGAGGTCCCGACCGTCGTGACCCCGTGATTGGCCATCATCAGCACCGACTTGTCGCCGATCACGCCGGCGAGGCGCTCGCCTTCGGCCGGATCGAAGGCGGGACCGGTGTAGGTTTCGTCGTAGGCGGTGTGCATCATCGTGCCGAGCTCGGTCTGGCCGATGGGGAGGATGCTTTGGTCGTCGAGGCGGGAGAGCGCGCTGGCGAAGGGCATATGGGTGTGGAAGACGGCGGCGGCGCTGTCGACCAGGCGATGGATGGGGGCATGAATGCAGTAGCAGGATTGCTCGATCAGGCCTTCGCCGGCGAGCAGGGTGCCGTCATAGCCGACTTCCATGAAGCAGCTTGCGGTGACTTCGGACCAGTGCAGGCCGAACGGGATCTGGTAGTAGCGGTCGTTGGTGCCGGGAACGCGCAGGGTGAAATGGTTGAAGATGCCTTCGTGGAAACCGTGCATCACGGCCATGCGATGGGCAGCGGCCAGATCGACCCTCGCCTGCCAACGCGTGTCTTCCAGGGTGAGATCCTTCGGTTGCAGGGATTCCAGTGGCATGTCACGACCTTTCAATGCAAATTTCACCAATACTGGGCTGGTGGGAGCGCAGCGGTCAATGCATGGCTGGATGGGCAAGGGCGGGGCTTTGCCGTGGACCCACCAAAGGCGCGCCCCTGGTCGGGGTCCGGGGCGACGCCCGCGCCCTCCCAACCCGCAACCCGCTTGCATCCGGCGCGGATTGCGCTATCTCCGCCACCCACGGGGAGAACGGGAGAGCACGGCATTGTCTGGCGCCAACGCATCCGCGCTGATCGAGATCGACGGACTGACCAAACGCTTCGGCGGCTTCACCGCGGTGGACAACGTGTCCTTCACCGTGAAGCGCGGCGAAGTATTGGGATTCCTCGGCCCGAACGGCGCCGGAAAATCCACCACCATGCGCATGCTGGCGGGATTCATGATCCCGACCTCGGGACGTGCACGCATCTGCGGCCATGACGTCCAGACGGACGGGGTCGCGGCGCGCCGCGTGCTGGGGTTCCTGCCGGAAGGTGCGCCCACATACCCGGAAATGTCCGTCTCCGGCTTCCTGCGCTTCTGCGCCAAGATCCGCGGCTATCGCGGATCCGAACTGGACGACCGGATCCAGGGCGCCCTCGGCCTGACCGGGCTGCAAGGCGTGCGCCTGCAACCGGTGGAAACCCTGTCCAAGGGCTTCAAGCGCCGCGTCGGACTGGCACAGGCTCTGCTGCACGATCCGCCCGTGCTGGTGCTGGATGAGCCGACCGACGGCCTGGACCCGAACCAGAAGCATGAGGTCCGCGCCCTGATCGCCCGCATGGCGCCGGACAAGGCCATCGTCATCTCCACCCATATCCTGGAGGAGGTGGACGCCGTCTGCACGCGCGCGATGATCATCTCGAACGGGCGGGTGGTGGCCGACGCCACACCGGCGGAACTGCAGCAGCGCCACCCATCAGGCAAGCTGGACGACGTGTTCCGGCAACTCACGATCAAGAATGCCGCGTGATACCGATTGGCGAAAAACATGACCGCTTCACCGCTACCGGGTCGCCCCTCGTCATCGCCGAGCTTGACCCGGCAACCCGGGCTTCGACGACAGGGGACGGGTTGCCGGATCAAGTCCGGCAATGACGGTGAGGGGGTACGGACCAGCGTGAACGAACAGGACTTGAACGCATCGTCATGAACAACATCCTGACCATCGCCGGCCGAGAACTCGCGGCCTATTTCGCCACCCCGGTCGCCACGGTGTTCATCGTCATCTTCCTGATCCTCCAGGGCGCGATGACCTTCAACCTGGGCAGCTTCTTCGACCGCGGGCAGGCGGATCTGAGCCCGTTCTTCACCTTCATCCCCTGGGTGTTCCTGCTGCTGATCCCCGCCATCACCATGCGGCTATGGGCCGAGGAGCGCCGGCAGGGCACCATCGAGCTGCTGCTGACCCTGCCCATCACGCAAGGTCAGGCGGTGCTCGGGAAATTCCTGGCGGCCTGGGCATTCTGCGCCATCGCGCTGGCCCTGACCTTCCCCTTCGTGATCACCGTCAACCTGCTGGGCAATCCGGATAACGGCGTGATCGCATCCGGCTATGTCGGCGCGCTGCTGGTCGCCGGCTCCTTCCTCGCGGTGGGGTCGGCGCTGTCGGCGGCCACCCGCAACCAGGTGATTGCCTTCGTGCTCGCGGTCGCGGTGTGCTTCGTGTTCGCCGTCGCCTCCTACCCGCTGGTGACCGATTTCCTGTCCCGCAACACGCCGGCCCTAGCCGAAATCGCCCGTCGGCTGGCGGTGCTGGACCGTTACCAGGCCTTCACCCGCGGCATCGTGTCGCTGCGCGATCTGGTGTTCTTCGCCAGCTTCATCGGGTTCTGGCTGTTCCTGAATACCGTGCTTGTCGATCAGCGGAAGGCGGACTGAGCCATGCGACGGCTTTCCTTTTCCATTGTCGGCGTCCTGGCCGCCCTGGCGATCGCAATCGGCATCAACCTGTTCGCCGATGCGCGCCTCGCCAACATGCAGCTCGATCTCACCAAGAGCGGGCTTTACTCGCTGTCGCCCGGCACAAGAACGATCCTGTCCGGGCTGAAGGAGCCGATCACGCTCCGGCTGTTCTATTCCCGCCGGCTGGGCAGCACCGTGCCGGTCTATGGCAGCTTCGCCGATCAGGTGCGGGAGATGCTGCAGAACTACGCCTCCGTCTCCGGCGGCAAGATCAAGCTGGAATTCTACGACCCGGAACCGTTCAGCGACACCGAGGACCGCGCCATGGCCTATGGGCTGCAAGGCGTGCCGGTGGATCAGGGTGGCCAGCAGGTCTATTTCGGCCTCGCCGGCACCAATCTGCAGGACGACGAGCGCGCCATCGCGTTCTTCCAGCCGGAGCGGCAGCGCTTCCTGGAGTTCGACCTGACCAAGCTGGTCTATGAGCTGTCCAATCCCAAGCGCCCCGTCATCGGTGTGATGTCGTCTCTGATGCTGGACGGCGATCCGCGCATGATGATGATGACGCGTGGTCAGGGGCCGCAGGGACAGCCCTTCGCCTCGGCGCAGTTGCTGCGCCAGACCAACACGGTGAAGACCGTCGCCACCGACGCGCAGGTGATCGAGCCCGACATCCAGGTGCTGCTGGTCGCCCAGGCGCAGAACCTGTCGGACGCGACGCAGTACGCCATCGACCAGTTCGTCATGCGCGGCGGGCGGCTGATGGTGATGGTCGATCCGTGGAGCGAGGCGATGGCCGCCGTCCCGTCGCAGACCGGCCAGCCGCCGACCGACACCGGATCGGACCTGAAGAAACTGTTCGACGCCTGGGGCATCGAATTCGACCGCACCAAGGTCGTCGGCGACCTGACCGGCGCCTGGCGGGTGCGCGCCGGTGGCGACGAGCGGGTGCAGGCGGTCAATTATGTCGCCTGGTTCAATATCCGCGACGGTCTGAACCACGACGATCCCGCCACCGTCGATCTCAGTCAGGTGACGGTCGCGTCGTCCGGCTTCCTGAAAAAGGCCGAGGGCGCGCAGATCGAGTTCACCCCGCTGCTGACCAGCAGTCCCCGTTCGGCGCTGCTGACGGTGGATCAGGTGAAGCAGCCGCAACCCACGAAAATCCTGGCCGATTTCAAGCCGGACGGCACCGGTCGGGTGATCGCCGCTCGGGTGCGCGGGGTGCTGAAATCCGCCTTCACTGGCCCGCCGGAACTTGCGGCCGACCAGAAGCGGCCGGACGATTTCCCCGCCCACAAGGCGCAGACCGACGGCCCCGCCAATATGGTGGTGGTCGCCGATGCCGACCTGCTGGCCGACCGGTTCTGGGTGCGGATCCAGGAATTCTTCGGTCAGCAGACCATGACCCCGTTCGCCGATAACGGCCCCTTCGTCGCCAACCTGATCGGCACCCTGTCCGGCGGCGATGCGCTGATCGGTCTGCGGTCGCGCGGCGATACCAACCGGCCGTTCTTGCTGGTGGCGGAGATGCAAAGCGACGCCGAAGCCCGCTTCCGCCAGACCGAGCAATCGCTGCAAAAGCATTTGGAGGAGGTGGAGAAGAAGCTCCGCACCCTCCGATCCGGCAGCGGCGGCGGGGAGGGCGGCGAACGCGCCAAGGCCGAGGCAGTCATCACGCCGGAGCAGCGGGCCGCGATCGACGACGCGCGCAACGATATCGTGCAGACCCGGCAGAAGCTGCGGGTCGTGCAGTTGGAGTTGAACCGCGATATCTCGGCGCTGGAAACCGCGCTTCGCATCTTCAACATCGTGATGGTGCCGGCCGTTCTGACCGTGCTGGCGATCGGACTGGCCCTGGTCCAACGCAGCCGGCGCGCGAGGGCCCGCTCATGAGCCCGCGCACGCTCCTTATCCTGATCGTCGCCGGTGTGGCGGCTCTGGCCGGCGGTTGGTTTTTCGGTACCGCCACCAAGCCGCAGCAGGTCGCGGTCGATACCGGGCAGTTGATGTTCCCCGGTCTGGCGCCGAAGCTGCAAGGTGCGGTGAAGATCGAGATCACCAACCAGGGCAAGACCACGACGATCGAACGCAAAGGCACACCTGGGAACGAAACCTGGGGATTGGCCGATCGTGGCGGCTACCGCGTGCAGGACACCAAGCTGCGCGGCATGCTGACCGGCCTGACCGAACTGCGTCTGGTCGAACAGCGCACCACCGACCTCGAGCAGTTCGGACGGCTCGGCTTGCAGGACCCTGACGCCAAGGAATCGAAATCCAACCTGTTGCGCGTGCTGGATGCCAGCGGGCAGCCGATGGTGTCGGTGATCGTCGGCCACCGCCGCGTGCGCACGCAAGCGAAAGTCGCCGAACAGGTCTATGTGCGCCGCCCGGGCGAGAACCAGACCTGGCTGGCCGAGGGCAATCTGCAGGTCGACGCCGATCCGCAGCTTTGGCTGGATCGCGATATCCTGAACATCGCCCACACGAAGATCGAGCGGGTTGCCGTCACTCGCGGCGACCAGGTGCTGGAACTGGCCGGCAAGGACGGCAAACTGTCCGTCACCAAGCCGGACAATGCACCTCCGTTGGAAGAATACCGGGTCGAGGACGTGGCGCGCGCGCTGGAATCGCTGACATTCCAGGATGTCCAGCCCGACGCGGCCCCCACCGGCGAGGCGATCGGCCAGGGCGCCTTCACCACGACCGACGGGCTGACCATCACCGCTATTGTCCTGAAGGGCGAGAAGGACATCTGGGCGCGGTTTGCCGTAACCGGTGATGACAAAGCCAAGGCGGAGGCCGAACGGCTGAACGCGAAACTGGCCGGGTGGACGTTCCAGTTGGGGTCGTGGAAGGAAAAGGCGCTGATCCCGGTGCTGGATGACCTGAAAGCCGCGGAGAAACCGCCGGCAGAGGCGCCGGCCGATGCGGCCGCGCCGGGGGCATCGGAAGCCACGCCTGCCCCCGCGCCGGCACCGATGTCCGCGCCGGCGACGGCCGACCCTGCCGCGGGCGCGACTGGGGCCGCATCCGAGACTCCCACCCCGACCGATGCGCCGCCCGCCACCGCGGGAGCGACCGAGACCCCCAAACCATGACAGATCGCGAATATCCCACCCGCCCGTTCGTCGGAATCGGGATCGTCGTCATCAAGGACGACCACGTCCTGCTGTGCCGGCGCGGCAAGCCGCCCAATGTCGGCAGTTGGACCTTGCCGGGGGGCGCCCAGGACCTCGGCGAAACCTGCGAGGCCGCCGCCCGTCGCGAACTGGAAGAGGAAACCGGCCTGACCGTCGGCGACCTGCATTTCTGCGCCTATGTCGACACCGTCCGCCGCGACAAGGACGGACGCGTGCGGTTCCACTACACGATCCTGGATTTTGCCGCCCTCTGGCAATCCGGCGAGCCAGTCGCCAGCACCGATGTCAGCGAAACCCATTGGGCGCCGATGGACGACCTGGAACCCTACGACCTGTGGAGCGAGGCGCATCGCGTCATCGCCATCGCTCGTCGCCTGATCGCCGAAGCCCCGTAACACCAACCCGCCGAAACAATGAACGATGCCCCCGCCCCGTCCCCTCACCGTCATTGCCGGGCCTGACCCGGCAACCCGCGCTGCATCGGCAGGGGGCGGGTTGCTGGATCAAGTCCGGCAATGACGGTGAGGGGACGCCTATGGGTCATTGTTTCGGCGAGTTAGTATAACCGGAAGGAACCTCAAGATGGCCGCATCCGTCGAAGACCGCCTGGCGATCAACGATCTGTTCGTGCGCTATGCCACCGCGCTGGATAATGGCGATGTCGATACCATCGTGGGCTGCTTTACCGAGGACGGCTCCCTCGAAAGCCCCGCGGTCGGGGTCTATTCCGGTCGTGCGGGAATTCGGGAATTTTCCAACCGCTTCGCCGCTTTCCGGGCGAGAGGTTCCCAATTGCGGCATGTGCTGTCCAACCTCGCCGTGAGCGTCAACGGCGATCAGGCCCATGCCACGGCCTATCTGGTCAACATCATCACCCGCAATGGCAAGTCCGAGATGATGCCGCCCGGCCGCTATGATTGCCGTCTGGAACGGGTCGACGGCGAATGGCTGTTCAAGCACCGCCTAGTGGTGCTGGACGCGGAGTTCAAGCTGGAAGGCATTTAGCCGACGGCTGCCGCCCGGCTTTGCGCGGCGTTGGCAGACTGGAACGAACCGGCTGGGGCGGCGCGGCGGCGATCAGCGGTTTGAACAGCAGCGATCCCTCCGGTTCATGCCCCGCGGCGGACAGACCGCCCGCGACGTCCCCATCCGCGCTGTGCACGACGCTGCGCACCGCGACACAATCGAAGCGGCGGCCGAGACTTTCCAGCTCTCCCACCAGCGCGGCCAGCACGGCCGGCGGGTCCAGCAGATCGACCGCCACGAAATGTTCGGCGACCAGCACCCGGCCGCGCTCCAGATCCTGGTCGACGCGGTAACAGAACAGCCCGCAGGGAAATTCCCGCCCGGTCCGACGAGCCACGACGATGCCGCCGACACTGGCCCGACGCACCTGGGTCAACTGGCGCGCGAACCGCAGCCAAGCCGCCAGTGCCAGGCCGGGAACCGCTTCCCGGATCAGCGGATAGACCGAACGGGCCTCATCTTGTGCCAGGGTGGTGATTGTGAATGCCGCCATGTCTATGTGTCCGTCGCCCCCTTGCCTGAACGTCATCGCCTGAACATCCCCATCCGACGGCGTCGGCTGGCGTTCCATTCGCCAAACGGCCGTTGGCGGAAAGCCGGTGACGAGCGCTTCCACCAACGTGCATCCCCATCAGGGACATCTTCGATGGGCAGCCAGCGACGGGAGCCTGCCGGAGACGAACCGGCCGTGGCGTTGATCCAGATCAAGGTGGATGCCAATCTTTGGCCGTAGCTGGTTCTATCAACGGTCCGAATTGGTGGTTGCCCGCGTCCCGTCTTCGTCAGCGCCGAACTTGATCCGGCAGCCCGCTCCCCCTCCGCGGCAGCGCGGGCTGCCGGGACCAGATCGGCGGGGGAGGGGGCGCTGCACCGGTCAATGGTTCGGGCGGTTGGTAAAATAGGGCTGGCGGGAAGGGGGTTCGCCCACCAGAATCGCCACGGGGAGTCGATGCGGGTCAGATCAAGGCCCGCGGGCAAAGGTTACCAATGATCGTCAAACAGAGCCGACAGGTCGTCCCGGGGTCCCAGCACCCCTCGCTCAACGGACCTGAGCCCTGCGCTCACTGTTCGGCGCGGCAATTCAGCGTATGCAACGCTATTCCGGAAGCGGACATGGTGCGCTTGGCCAATGCCGCGACCGTTGCCGCCGCCCATCCCGGCAGTTGCTTTATCGAGGAAGGGGAACCCGCCACCGCCTTCTTCAACATCACCGCCGGCACCGCCAAACTGTTCAAGCTGCTGCCGGACGGACGTCGGCAGATCACCGGGTTCGTCAGTGTTGGCCATTTTCTGGGCCTCGCGGTATCCGACACCTATGCGTTCAGCGCCGAAGCGATTGACGAGGTGCGGTATTGCCGCTTTTCCCGCCCTCGGCTGCGCACCCTGCTGGACGATTTTCCGCTGATGGAAAAGCGCCTGCTGGAAGTGGCATCCAACGAACTGGTCGCCGCACAGGAACAGATGCTGCTGCTGGGTCGCAAAACCGCGCGAGAGCGGCTGGCCTCCTTCCTGATCATGCAAAGCCGCCAGGGCGCGGCCTGCCAGGCACCGCGGCAACGCTTCGCCCTGCGCATGACCCGGAGCGACATCGCCGATTACCTGGGGCTGACGATCGAAACCGTCAGCCGCACCCTGACCCGGCTGCGCACCGAGGGCCTGATCGAGATCCCATCCGTCGCGGAAATCGCGATCACTCGCCCGGCGGCGCTTGGGCAACTCGCCGGCGGCCTGACCTGAGGTCTACGGAGACGGATCGCTGGTGCGAGAGGGGGGATTCGAACCCCCATGCCCGAAGGCGGTCGATTTTGAGCCGACTGCGTCTACCGTTCCGCCACTCTCGCTTGTGTCGGATCATACTCCATTTGTCAGCGGGGACAACGGATGTTGAACGCGCGGATGCGGATTGGGTGGCGCAAAAATCAACCGCGGCCCGGGTTGACCGTTGGGCACCCCTGTTCAACCGGCCTTCTGGCAGGACCGGCCACGCGAAGGCCGGACCAGTGCCGGCGAATGACATCGATTGGCCATGATCGCGCGGCAATGTTCCGCCCATGCCGTTTTGGTCACCGGGAGGGTGCGAACCAACGTGGTGCGATCGAGTACACGCCCCACCGTCATTGCCGAGCTTGACCCGGCAACCCGCGCTTCAGCTTCAGGGGGTGGGCCGCCGTATCAAGTCCGGCAATGACGGTGGGGCGAGTCTATCGGCCCATGGTTAGAGTCGTCGATATTACTCCGCACAATGTTGAATCGCACCCGTCACCGATTGGCGAGCGGCTCAGGACCGAGGTAGAATAGCCCGATGAACACTGTACTCGCTGCTCGCCACGTCCTCTTGATGGTCGTGTCCGCCGGAATAGTCACACTGCCGCTGCTTCTCGCGGCGTCCCCTGCTGCGGCGCAGCTCGTTTCCTCGGGAAGTGCAACCGCGGGTGCCAGCCGGCGTACAGTGAACGCCCCCGCTGGCGCACCGGCCGCCCCGCCCGCGATTCCGGGTGCTCGCCCCGGCCAGGCCGCCGCGCCACAACGCGCGCCAACCGACATGGCGCCGAATGAGGCTATGTTCGACGGCGTGAACCGAGGCGACATCGCGGCGGTACGAGATGCCATCAGTCGTGGCGCGGACCTGAATGCCGTCAATATCCTGGGCGTGACAGCCACCGATCTCGCGGTCGACCTGGGGCGGAACGACATTTCCTTCCTGCTGCTGTCGATGCGGGGGGCCGTCGCACCACGCGGCGCTCAGACCCGCGCGGCCAACCGACCCGCCCCCGCCACCACGGATCGGCCGGCATCCCGGGCTCAGGCGGCAGCGCCCCCGCCTCGCCCGGCAGCGCGGGACACATCGGGTTCGCGCGCGGTCGCCTACGGGGGGCCGGATACGCCGGCTCCGTCCGCGGGATTCCTTGGCTTCGGGACCAGCGGGTCGACTCGCTAAGGCCGAGCGTGGCTGTTCCCAGAGATCCGCGATTGGAGAAAGTTCTCTTCCCCTTGCGGGAAGGGGGGCGTGGGTACCGCATATATACATCTCTGCTGCGATAGAAAGTTCTCCCCTCCCCTTGCGGGCTTGGGCCGCGAAGCGGACCGAGGCTGGGGGGAGGGGTGATTTCGCACGGATATTGCGCAAAAACCCCTCCCCCCAACCTCGGTCCGCTTCGCGGCTCAAGCCCGCAAGGGGAGGGGGAGGATTTTCTCCGAACGAAGTCCGCGGTTAGACCGCCAAGCGCTCGCCAATCGCCCGCATGATCCGGCCGTGCACGGTTTGCAGATCCATGTCGGCATCCACCACCGCACAGCGTGCGGGATCGGCGGCGGCAATCCGGCGGAATCCCTCGTTCACCCGAGCATGGAAATCGGCATCCCGCCGTTCGTAACGGTCCGAGGCTCCCCCCCGCCCTGCCAACCGCTCCGCCGCAACCGGGGCCGACACGTTCAGCACCAAAGTCAGATCCGGCACCAATCCCAAAAGCCCGATCTGCGCCGCGATCAGGTCCAAATCGGCGCCCTGCCCATATCCTTGATAGGCCAGGGTCGAGTCGTAGAACCGGTCACACACCACCCACATGCCAGCAGCCAAAGCCGGACGGATCGTCTTAGCCACATGTTCGGCCCGCGCGGCAAAATGCAGCAGGGTTTCGGCCTGAGCCGACCACTCGATCGTCCCGCCCAGGAGAATGCCGCGCAGTAACTCGGAGCCAGGGGACCCGCCGGGTTCGCGGGTCCGCAGCACCGGCCGGCCGAGATCGCACAGGGCCTGGGCCAGAAGCCCGGTCTGGGTGGATTTACCCGCCCCCTCTCCGCCTTCCAGGGTGATGAAGCGTCCGGCCTGAACCAACGCTCAGCTACCCGTCACATACCGCGACAGCACCGCGATCGCGCGTCCCGGCAGGCCCAGTTTCGCGACATCGGCCCCAGCCAGCAGCGGCACATCCATCGCCGGCACGCCCTGCCCGGTTACGGTCAGCTTGCCCAAAGTGTCGCCTTTCGCCACCGGCGCGCGGATCGGCGCCTGGTAGGATAGCTTGATCGACGCGTTCTTCCGCCAGGTCCGCGGCATCGTCACCACCAGGTCTCGCCCGCTGACCAGCGGCACGGTCGGTGAGGACCCCAGCCAGACCGGCACCCGCTCAATCACGTCGCCGGCCGTAAACAGCGTCACATCCTCAAAATTCGCGAACGACCAATCCATCAGCCGCTCGGCTTCTTCCGCGCGTTCCCGCATGGAGGCCAGACCATTCACCACGACGATGTTGCGTCGTCCGTTGCGAATCGACGTCGCCACCAGCCCGTAGCCACCGGCATCGGTGTGGCCGGTCTTCAACCCGTCGCCGGTGCCCTTTTGCACCATCGGGTTGCGGTTGCCTTGCTCTATCCCATTGTATTTGAACGATTTTTCTGAGTCGTAGTGATAGTATTCGGGGAAATCGCGAATGATGTGGCGGGCGAGGGACGCGATGTCGCGCGCGCTCATGTGCTGTTCGGGGTCGGGCCAGCCGGTGGCGTTGCGGAAATAGGACTTGGTCAGGCCCAACTGCTTGCCCTTGGCGTTCATCATCTCCGCGAACTGCTCTTCGGACCCGGCGAGCGCTTCCGCGAACACGATGCAGGCGTCATTGCCGGATTGCACGATGACGCCGCGGATCAGGTCCTCCACCTTCACCGACGCGCCGATCTGCACGAACATCTTGGAGCCGGGCATGCGCCAGGCCTTTTCCGAGACCGGCAATTCGTCTTCCAGCCGCAACCGGCCCTGCTTCAGCCGCTCATAGACCAGGTACATGGTCATGAGCTTGGTCATGGAGGACGGCGGCATTTCGTCGTCGGCGTTCTTTTCCAGCAAGGTGGCGCCGGTCGTGTAGTCCACGATGTAGGCCCATTTGGCTCCGGTATCGACGGGGCCGAGCGGGGTGTCGGCGGGGGAGCCGGTGGGGGCATCCTTGGGCTTGCGCCCGCCGGGACGCTGGGGAGGGCGGTTCGGCTTGGGGGCTTGTGCCTCGGCGGTCACGGGCAGCGCGGACGCGGCCAGCGCGCCGGAAGCCAGCAGGGCCAGACGACGGGTGATCATCGCTGTAGTCATCTCCGATTCGACTCCATTCCGCGCGTCTATTCGACACCAGTTTCGATTTTCGCGCGACACTCTGTTCGCGATGGGCGGTTTGCGGCCCTCCGGTGAGGGGCGGGCGCCCTATTCGACGACGATCCTCGCGTCCGGGATGCCGGCGGCGAGGGTCTGGCTTAGCAGTGCCTCGGCCCGGGCGGTGTCGTCGATCGGGCCGATTTCGACCCGGAACTGACGGGTCCGGCCCTGCTGCGTACGGGTGATCCGCGCGCCCAGGCCGGCGACCCGCGATTGCTGGATCGTGGCGAATTGGTAGACCTCGAACGTGCCGAGTCGCATCATCAATTGTCCGGGGCGGGGTATGTCCTGGGTCACGGTTTCGGGCAAACGGAGCACGGGCGCCGAACGGGCGGGGTCGGTGGTCGGCGTGGGGGTGGCGAAACTGGCGGAGCGGGCACCGCCGTCGCGCACACCGGGGGGCGGGGCCAGTTCCGTGGTTTGGATACTGGCCCGGGGCGCGGCTGTCATGGCAAGGGAGGGCGCGCCCGGCAGGGCCTCGGCTGCTTCGCGGCTTGGTTCGGGCAGCAGGGTCAGGCGAACCCGCGCGGTGCCGTTGGCCGGGATGCGCAGCAATTCGGCGGTGCGGCGGGAGACCTCGACCAGGCGTGCTGGATTGCCCGTGCCTCGGTCGTTGATGCGGACGGTGGTGGACAGGCCGGTTTCGAGATTGGTCAGGCGGGCGATGGCTGGCAGTTGCAAGGTGGGATGGGCGGCGATCAGGGCGGTCTGGTCGAAGGCTTCCCCGTTGGTCGTCAGGCCGGATCGGTTGGTGGCCATGACCGAGGCCAGGCCGGTTTCGTCGAATTGGGTGGCCTCGCGCGGGTAGTGCCATACGCCGCTGGCCTGGTACGGGGTGCCGAGGTGGTAGATGGGGCGTGGGTCCGGCTGTTGGACGCAGGACGGGAGGATCAGGATTAGTAGCAGGGACGCGATCCGGGCTGCGTGCCTGCCTCGGTTGTCTCGGAGGCTGGGTGACGGGGCGGGAAGTGTCGGCGCAGTCACCGTGGAGGTCCTTCCGTGGTCGTGTCGTGGTGTCAGATGGGTCGTGGCCGCTGAGACGTTATGGTGGGGCGGGATAGGACGCTCCGTTGTGGCGGTCGGTTACGGCGCACCTGTAGCAAATGCAAGGCGGGCGTTCTCTCTCGGTCGCGCTGTAACGCCAAGGGTCCTGGCGACCGGATTGGGCGGGGCCTGTGCCGCCGGAGAACCGGACGATGGGGGCTGGGGCGGCTACGATGGGGGCATCATGAGATTTGTGCTGAACTTCTTGTAAATCTCGACGTTCTGACGTCTTCGGGTTATGTTCTCCCCACGGCATAGGCTGGGAAGCCGATGACCGCCAAGGAAGTGCCTGGCGGGGTTTCAGCCGCAGGTTCCCACATGAGATTGAAATGGCGACGACGCAAGCAAACGATCCCGTGCTGACACGCTTTCGCCAAGCATTGGATGAGATATACGGCAACCGCCTGGATCGCGTGGTGCTGTTTGGTTCACGCGCTCGCGGTGATGCGCGTCCGGATTCCGATTACGACGTTGCTGTTTTTCTTCGCGACATGCCTGATCGCTTCAAGGAACTGTATCGCCTCGCCGATCTCAGCACGGACATCATTGATGAGACCGGTGAGTTTATTCACGCAATGGCTTATCGTGCCGGTGCTTATGACGAACGGACGTAAGAGGGGCAAAACCCCGGGTCCCGCGCAATTTTTCATTAGGTACGACGCGGCCGAGTACGATTCTGTGTCCCGGTGTCCCCGCCACCCATCCTTTCCGCGCTAAGCCGGCCAGAGCTTGAAGCCCTGTTGGCAGAACTGTTCGGC
>CALQHT020000023.1 GCA_943330455.2 Nitrosovibrio sp. Nv4
GCCGCCGCTACATCAAAATCGCCTGCTCGCGGCGTGGCCCGGCGAACTCACCGAGCCAGGGGAACCTGGGCAGTTACGTTCGATCTTGAACAACCGCACATGGGAGCCGTTGGAACCTCCGCCGTCGGCGGTGATCATCACCTGCTTCATCTCCGGATACCGCTCGCGGCCCATGAGATCCAACCAGCGGCGAACCGAATTGACAGAGAATTGTGCGGTATCGCTGTCGATACCGACACTGACGCAACCGGCGTTTGCCGAGATGTCGTAGACCCCATAAGGAATAGCCTTACCGAGTTCCTTGTCCACGAAGTCATGGACTGAGGTGGTCCCCATCGATTGGACAGAAATCGGGGCGACTTACTCACCAGTCGGTAAATAAGGATACACTCCTATATGATATATGTAGATATTAACTTACAATTTTGGCATAAAACGTCTTCCTATTTACCGACTGGTGAGTAAGTCGCCCCGATTCCTGTCCAACCGATGGGGACCACCTCAGTCTTCGACGGTGAGATCGGGGAACATAGAGGCGAAATGACCGGTGTCCTGCCCATACTCATAGGCGGTCTTGGCATCCAACTCACGGGCCAACGCGATTTTGAAGTCAACGATTTTTGCCAGGAAGGGGGTGCGATTGCCGGTAATTACCTCCACCTGTTCGATAGCATTTTCCCCCTGTTCCACCGACCGAAGCGCCCGAGCCGGGTCGAGGCCGAACGCGGCCAAACGCTCGTGCCAGTCTCGTGACGAAATCCCGGCGAGGTCTTGTGCTGCGAAATCGAATATCTCCACCAGCCGGACATACTCGGCCTCGGTCGGGTCGAGTGTCTTCGCCGTGGCGTATTTTTTGGCCAGTTGTTGGGCCTTCACCTGTGTCGCGGTCTTACCGCCGCGACGCAGATCGGCGAAACGGGTCTTCCAGCCATCAATGATCGGTTTGGCGATGTCATACGCCTGGGAAGCTTCTGTCTGCCCGGTGCTCCTGGACAGGACGCGGCGGCCATTGGGGTGCTGGCCATCCACAAAGTGGTGGCGCAGGTCGCGTGGCACATCAAGCCGGGCGTGCCAAACAGGGCCTTGCTTTTCCATGTGCGGGTAGCGGGCAGTGCGAGGCATTGGTAGGTTACCGAGGGTGATGATTACGTAGAAATCCACGTAGTAATAGCACTCGGAGGCATGTCAAGGGCTGCCATATCCCATTGAAAACATTGAACTCTCAGTTCACAGAAATAATTGGCGTCCCGTAGGGACGCCATACACGGTGATCAGGGCGTAGCACGACGGCGCAAATCCCGATCCATGAATGACGAAAATTCATAGATTTAATCAACGAATGTCCTGATACGATCCGCGCTGATCCTGAATGACATTGCAAGCGCCAAGTGTGGGAACTAACGTGGGAACCGAGGCCGATTGTGGGAACCGGTGTGGGAACCAATACGGCGGATATCGGGAGCTCCTGCGATGGCGCGTGGCGGAAACCTGGACATGAGGACGATTGAGGCGGCGAAGCCCCGCGAGGCGCCATATCGTCTGTCTGACGGGGCGGGACTATTGCTGATCGTGAAGCCGACTGGGGCGAAGGTCTGGCTTGCCCGAGTGACCGTGGCCGGCAAACGTCGGGATATGGGGTTGGGTGGATACCCGACCGTGACATTGAAGGAGGCTCGCGAAAAAGCTGCCACCGCCCGCAAGCAGGTCACCAATGGGGTAGATCCGATACAGGAACGGGCTCGAGCCGCCATCGAACGAGAAGAAAAGCGCAACGCAGCGGCTCAGGCTGAAGCGCGTACTTTTCGCACTGTCGCCCTGGCTTGCATTGAGGCCGAGGCACCGGGGTGGAAAAACCAGCGCACCGCGCTGCTGTGGCAGCGTTCACTGGAACAGTGGGCATTTCCCACGCTGGGTGCCGTGCCCGTCGCAGATATCGACCGGACTTTGGTGCGCCGGACCATCGATACCGTATGGACAACCCGACCAGCCACCGGCCGAAAGGTGCTGCGCCGGATCGGCACCGTGCTGCGTTACGCCGCGGCGCACGGGTGGCGGGCGAACGACAACCCATGCGACGTCCGGATGCTCCGTCACGCGGGCTTGCCCGCGCTTCCCGGAGGTCACAGACAGCCCTCTCTACCCTGGGCCCGTCTTCCGGCCTTCATGACCGCACTGGACTTGATGCCAGGGCTTGGTGCCCTGGCGCTGCGGCTTGCCGTCCTCACGGCGCTTCGCAGTGGTGAGATCCGCAATGCCCGGTGGTCTTGGTTGTCCTTCGATGGGACCCCGACCCTCACGGTTCCGGGCGAGGTTATGAAGGGGAAGAAGTCCGGCGACGTGACGCCACATCGGGTGCCGCTGTCGGGCGCCGCATTGGAAACGTTGGCCCGTGCCTACGCCGAGACCAATGGCACCACCGCTTCAGCCGCTGATCTGGCAGGCCTCGCCAGACTGGCGCGCGACGCCCTGATCTTCCCGAGCGCCAAGCGGATCACGCCGCTCAGCGACATGGCACTGTCCGCGGTAATGCGACGAATGAATGGAGATCGGCCGGATGACGCTCTGCCGCCATGGCGGGATGCGGACGGCCGCGAGGCGGTGCCGCACGGCTTCCGCGCCAGTTTCTCGACATGGGTGGATGACGTCCGGCCGGAGGAACGCGAAGCCGCGGAGAAGGCTCTTGCTCATGAGGTCGGCAATAAGGTGTCCGGCGCGTATCGCCGGTCCGACCTGTTTGATCGGCGCGTGACGCTTATGCGCGATTGGGCCGAACATTGCCTGACCGCTGGAGCGGTGACCGAGCAGCCGGTGGCTCAGCTCGCGGTCAACCTCCTTCCGGCCCGGACACACAATTCTGGACGCGGGCGGCCGCCACATCCGACTGCGAACGGTTCTCCGCACCGGTCCCAATAGCGAGTTGGAGCCTGCGATCTGCGCAGGAAGCTCTCGGCGTCACCGCACGCCTGGCCATCTTCACGCCGAGCTTGCTGAGGATTGGTCGCGGTGCCCGTCGGACAACGCACGACCGATCACGCGCCAACCATTGCGGACACCCCATATGTTGGCCGAGACTGCGGCGACAGGCGCGCGGAACGACCAGACAGAACTCCAAATCAGGGATCACCATCCAGCCAAGCTCGGCCAGGTCACCGATGCCGGGTCCAGAGAATTCGCCAGGGCCGACAACGCTCCATCGGCAAAGCCAGACGCTTGGTGCGTTGCAGAAGGGATAGAAAAAGGGCGACTGATTGAAATGGACAAAAGGTCCCTCAGCGAACGCGACATCTGCACGAAATTCATCACCCCCGCCCTACGCCAGGCCGGCTGGGACGAAATGTTCCAAATTCGCGAGGAGGTGAGCTTCACCAAGGGCCGCATCATCGTCCGCGGCAAGTTGGTCACCCGCGGGAAAGCCAAGCGCGCCGACTACATCCTGTACTACAAGCCCAACATCCCCCTGGCGCTGATCGAGGCCAAGGACAACACCCACAGCGTCAGTGACGGGCTGCAACAAGGCCTCGGCTACGCCACCACCCTCGACATCCCCTTCGTCTTCTCATCCAACGGGGACGGCTTCGTCCTCCACGACAGGACCGGCAATGCCGCCTCGCCCGAGACTACCCTGGGCCTCGACGCGTTCCCGTCCCCCGCCGATCTTTGGGCACGCTATCGCGCCTGGAAGGGCCTGGACCCGGAAGCCGAGCGGGTCGTGCTCCAAGATTATTATGACGACGGCAGTGGCAAGGCCCCCCGCTACTATCAGGTCAGCGCCGTCAATGCCGCCATCGAGGCCATCGCCAAGGGCCAGGATCGGCTCCTGCTGGTTATGGCGACTGGCACAGGCAAGACCTATACCGCATTCCAGATTATCTGGCGGCTGTGGAAAGCAGGCCGCAAGAAACGCATTTTGTATCTGGCAGATCGCAACATCCTGATCGACCAGACCATGGTGAACGACTTCCGACCGTTTGGCGCCGCGATGGCCAAGCTTTCGATCAACGCAAAAACCATCGAGCGGAACGACGGCACCTCCACCAACCTGACCATCGCGCTCGACCGCAAGCCGCGGATCGACACCTCGTATGAGGTCTATCTCGGCCTCTACCAGGCCATCACCGGCCCGGAAGAGCGGCAGAAACTCTACCGAGACTTCTCCCCCGGCTTCTTCGACCTGATCGTGATCGACGAATGTCACCGCGGCAGCGCGGCGGACGACGCTGCGTGGCGGGAGATCCTGAACTACTTCTCCGCCGCCACACAGATCGGCCTCACCGCCACCCCGAAGGAAACCGAATACGTCTCCAACATCAACTATTTCGGGGAGCCTGTGTACTCGTACTCCCTCAAGCAGGGCATCCAGGATGGCTTCCTCGCCCCCTACAAGGTGATCAAGGTCCACATCGACCGCGACGTCCAAGGCTATCGGCCGGAGAAAGGCCAACTCGACCGCGACGGCGCAGAGGTCGAGGACCGCATCTACAACACCAAGGATTTCGATCGCACCTTGGTCCTGGACGACCGCACACGCCTTGTGGCCGCCAAGATCACCGAGTTCCTGAAGGAAAGCGGCGATCGGTTCCAAAAGACCATCGTCTTCTGCGTCGATCAGGAGCACGCCGCCAGGATGCGACAGGCGCTGATCAACGAGAACGCCGATCTTGTCGCCGTCAACCACCGCTATGTCATGCGCATCACCGGTGACGACCCGGTCGGGCAGGCCCAACTGGGCAATTTCATCGATCCGGAGGCGACCTACCCCGTTCTGGTCACCACTTCCCGCCTCCTCTCGACCGGTGTGGATGCCCAGACCTGCCGGCTGATCGTGCTCGACCGCGAAGTGGGCTCCATGACCGAGTTCAAGCAGATCGTCGGCCGCGGCACGCGGGTCCATGAGGACACCAACAAGCTCTATTTCACCCTGATCGACTTCCGCGGAGCATCGAACCATTTCGCCGATCCCGATTTCGATGGCGAACCGGTGCAAATCTACAATCCCGGCCCTGACGATCCGATCCTCCCACCCGATCCCGGTGACGAACCTGACCGGAAGGACGAAATCGATGCCGACCCGGACGACGGGAATACCGACGACCCGAAGGCCGACCCGGTCGTCATCGCTGACGACAAGAAGGGCGGCGGGACCCGCAAGATCTACGTCGACGGCGTTGGCGCCACGATCGTCGCCGAACGGATCGAATACCTCGACGAAAACGGTCGCCTCGTCACCGAAACCCTCCGCGACTTCACCAAGAAAGCCCTGAAGAAGCGCTTCACCAGCCTGGATGAATTTCTGCGGCGGTGGAAATCAGCCGACCGCAAGCGGGCCATCATCGAAGAACTGGAAGCCGAGGGCCTGCCCCTCGACCCGATCGCGGAAGAGCTGGGCAAGGACCTGGATCCGTTCGACCTGATCTGCCATGTCGCGTTCGACAGAAAGCCGCTTACCCGTCGGGAACGCGCCGAAAGCGTCAGGAAGCGCGACATTTTCACGAAATATGGCCCCCAGGCCCGCGCCGTGCTCGATGCGCTGCTTGCCAAGTATGCCGACGAGGGCGTGCTCAATCTCGACGACGCCAATGTGCTGAAGATCGCGCCGTTCAATGCGATGGGCAGCGTCGTCCAACTTATCAAGGCGTTCGGCGATCGGCGGGGCTTCGAACACGCCGTCCATGAACTCCAGTCCGAATTGTATGAGACTGCCGCATGAAAAAATCACCGTCAGACAGGTTTGTGAGAATTCCGGTTCGGTATGTCGATGAGCAATGGGAGTGCCTGTATGGCGGCGTTGTCCCAGTTGCACCAGACGCCGAGGCGGAACTCATCATCGCCAGAAAATCAATAACGGACGAGGGGTTTCTTGGTCGGATGTACGCGAAGTCGAGCATAAAGGTGCTCGGCGAAGGTGTCAGTTTGCTCACTTATTTGGCGACAAAGGACAAGGTATCGCTGACAGAAGACCAGAAGCGGCACCTCATTCCGTGGGAACGTCGGAACATCGCGACTGAGTATATCGACAACTGGAACACGGGCGGTTTGAGCCTTGTTGAGGTCTCCATCGGCGACCCGACCTATCAGCAAGCGAAGAAATTTCACACGCAACAGGGCGGCCTGTGGCTTTTGACGGAGGGACCGAAGGCGGTTGGCCTGCAATCCACGCGCATTTACTTGCCGAAAGAGGTGTCCAAGGAACCGGTCAACAGCCTTAATCACGCCTTCACAAAACTCTCCGAAACGTACGAGCCGTGGCGCATTTCTCATACTGGAAACGTCTATCAGCGCTTCCTGTACCAAGAGAAGAACGGCCGGTGGTATCCACTAGAACTATTGCGCGATGCAGCATTGGCAAAGAAGGAGCAGGAGATAGCCTACCAACTTTGGCAGGACTTCATGAAACGCAAGTCGGCAAATTCTACCGGACAAAAGGGGTAAGCATGTCCGTCCGCACCATCGTCAAATCCATCCAGGACATCATGCGCCAGGACACCGGCGTCGACGGCGACGCCCAGCGCATCAGCCAGTTGTGCTGGATGTTCTTCCTCAAGATCATCGACGACCAGGACCAGGAGCTTGAACTCCTGAACGCCGCCTATCGCTCCCCCATCCCTGACGACCTCAAATGGCGCGCCTGGGCCGCGGACCCGGAGGGCATCACCGGCGACGCCCTGATGACCTTCGTCAACGTCACCCTCTTCCCGACCCTGAAAAACCTGCCCCCCTCCGGCCAGCCTGGCGACCGCCGCCGCGTCGTCCGCGACGTGTTCGAGGACGCCTTCAACTACATGAAATCCGGCCAGCTCATGCGGCAGGTCGTCAACAAGATCAACGAGGTCGACTTCAACGATCTGTCCGAGCGCCAGCACTTCGGCGACATCTATGAGCAAATCCTGAATGACCTGCAATCCGCCGGCAACGCGGGCGAATATTACACGCCCCGCGCCGTCACCGCCTTCATGGTGGACCGCATCGATCCCCACCCCGGCGAAATCCTGCTCGATCCTGCCTGCGGCACCGGCGGCTTCCTGACCTGCGCGCTGCGCCACATGCGCACCCGCTACGTCAAGCGCCCGGAAGACGAGCAAACCATGCAGGCAGCCTTGCGCGCGGTGGAGAAAAAGCAACTGCCGCACATGCTCTGCGTCACCAACATGCTGCTGCATGGGATCGAGGACGCGGGCTTCGTCCGCCACGACAACACCCTGGCTCGCCCCTATATCAGCTACACCCAGGCCGACCGCGTCGACATCGTCCTGACCAATCCCCCCTTCGGCGGGCGGGAAGAAGACGGTATTGAATCCAACTTCCCGCAGCATTTCCGCACAAGGGAAACCGCCGACCTGTTCCTCGCCCTGATCATCCGCCTGCTCAAACCGCGCGGCCGAGCGGCGGTGGTGCTGCCGGATGGGACGTTGTTCGGGGAGGGTGTGAAGACCCGCCTCAAGGAACACCTGCTGGAGGAATGCAACCTCCACACCATCGTCCGCCTGCCCAATTCGGTGTTCAAACCCTACGCCTCGATCGGCACCAACCTGCTGTTCTTTGAGAAGGGCACGCCGACCCGGGACATCTGGTTCTACGAACACCGCGTGCCGGACGGGCAGAAGGCCTACTCCATGACCCGGCCGATCCGCGTCGAGCACCTGCAAGGCTGCGTCGACTGGTGGGGCGGCCCCAAGCGCGAGGGCCGCGAGGAAACCCCGCAAGCCTGGAAGGTGACAGCCGAGGACGTGAAGGCCCGCGGCTACAACCTGGACATCAAGAACCCCCACACCATCGCCGACGACCACGGCGACCCGGAGGAATTGCTTGCTGCGCTGGATGCCGCCGAGGCCGAGGCCGCCAGCCTGCGCGATCGGCTGAAATCCATCCTGGCGGAAGCGCTGGCGCGGTGAGCCCGTTCGGGACCAGCGCCCAAGCCGGCCCAAAGGTTGGCTGCCAGCATGTTGCCCGATACTTGTTGCCTGAAGCTGCTGGGCGCATCATGTGAGGCCGATACAGGGCGCCCTCAGACTTGTGGCAGGAGAGCACGATGCACGCGGATATCGCTGATCACCGGCGGGAACTGGCCGCGCTGTGCGAGCGCCACGGGGTCACGCGGTTGGAACTGTTCGGCTCCGGCGCGCGCGGTACCGATTTCGATCCGCAGCACAGCGATGCCGACTTCCTTGTGACGTTCGCGCCGGCGTCTCACTTCGACTTCGCCGGATTTGCCGACCTTAAGGATGCCCTGGAATCCCTGCTCGGCCGTCCGGTCGACCTGGTCGATCGCGGGGCCATAGAGGCAAGCCGCAACCATATCCGCCGCCGCCGTATCCTTGCCGAGGCCGAAACGGTCTATGGATGAGGGTCGGCTGGCGGATCAGGCTCTTCTGTTTGACATGATCCTGGCGGCGCGTGACGCGTTGTCATTCCTTGAAGGGTTGCAGGAGGCGGACTTCCTGGCGAGCCGGTTGCATCAATACGCGATGATCCGGGCATTGGAGATTATCGGTGAGGCGGCGGGCAAGATTTCCCCGACGTTGCGGGCGGCGACCCCCGATATCCCATGGCGGGAGATCACGGGGATGCGGCATCGGTTGATCCATGATTACCGGGATGTGCAGCTTGAGGTTGTCTGGTTCGCCGTGACGGAAAAGCTGGGTCCGCTGATCGTGATGCTGGAGCCTTTGATTGCAGACGGGGACACGGGCGACGCATGAACGCGGATCGGTTGCTGGAGTTGTATGAGCGGATCGCGGATGCGCCCGACGCGGTGGGGCGGTTGCGGCGGTTCGTGCTCGATCTGGCGGTGCGGGGGAAGCTGGTGCCGCAGGACCCGGCGGATGAGCCGGCTTCGGAGTTGTTGAAGCGGATTGCGAAGGAGAAGGCTCGGCTGGTGAAGGCGGGGGAGATCAGGCGCGATGATCCTCCGCTTGAGATCGATCAAGCCGAGTTTCCACTGATCGCACCGTACGGTTGGACTTTGACCCGCCTCGCTACGATTAGTCGCCGAATTCACTATGGGTATACAGCTCCCGCCGATGCGGCTCTGAAAAACCTGCGGATGCTGCGGATCACAGACATTCAAGAGAATGCCGTTAATTGGGAGTCGGTACCCGGCTGTGCGATCGATCCGAAATCAGTTGATCAGTACCGTCTGGCGAAGGGCGATATCCTTATCGCTCGAACCGGAGGGACCATCGGCAAAACATTCCTGGTCGGCGCAGTTCCGCTGGATGCGGTATTTGCTTCATATCTGATCCGAGTGCAGGGCACGTCCAATGTATGCGACCAATTTTTGAAGCTGTTCTTGGAATCATCGCTCTACTGGACCCAACTTTACGACGGCGCGAGAGGAACCGGCCAACCCAATGTGAACGGGCAAACGTTAGGAAGATTGATCCTTCCCCTCCCACCACTGGCCGAACAACACCGCATCGTCGCCAAGGTCGATGAACTGATGGCCCTGTGCGACCGGCTGGAGGCGGCGCGGGCGGAGCGGGAGGCAACCCGGGACCGGCTTGCGGCGGCGAGCCTCGCCCGCCTCAACGCACCCGATCCCGAGACCTTCACGGACGACGCCCGCTTTGCGCTCAACGCCCTGCCAGCCCTCACCACGCGCCCCGACCAGATCAAGCAACTCCGCCAGACCATCCTCAACCTCGCGGTGCGAGGGAAGCTGGTGCTGCAGGACCCGACGGATGAGCCGGCTTCGGAGTTGTTGAAGCGGATCGCAAAGGAGATTGTATCTTACGCGGTGGACAAGCGGTTCGCGCAAGCGAATGCCGCACCACTCGGAGACGCCGATCTACCGTTTGCCTTGCCGATCGGATGGCAGTGGACACGGCTTTGCGCCCTATTCAAGGCTATCACCGACGGGGATCATCAGCCACCGCCCAGGGCCGATGAGGGGGTTGCCTTCCTTACAATTGGGAACATCACCACTGGCCAACTTGACTTCTCCGACTGCCGTCTGGTGCCCGAAGCCTATTTCAGGTCACTGGCGCCATACCGGACCCCTGCCAAGGGCGATATCCTCTATACAGTCGTCGGCGCGACCTTCGGACGACCTGCCGTAGTTGAGACTGATCGAGATT
Organism: Nitrosovibrio sp. Nv4; assembly: GCA_943330455.2. Taxonomy (GTDB): domain Bacteria; phylum Pseudomonadota; class Alphaproteobacteria; order Acetobacterales; family Acetobacteraceae; genus Rhodopila. The sequence goes on from CALQHT020000023.1 coordinate 10,074, forward strand.
TTTGTGTTCAGAGGCATATCGCGATCCTGAAGTCGGTCGAAGCAATGAGTCTGTGGTTTCTGGTGATTTTGCTTTCGTCGCCGCTGGTCTACGATCAGGCAGCACGAAGCACGACCGGCACCGCGCAACCAACCGTTGGCCTGCGCCCACTTCGGAATTTCGTTGTGCCGCTCCCACCATTAGCCGAACAACACCGCATTGTCGCGAAGGTAGACGAACTCATGGCGCTCTGCAACCGGTTGGAGAGCGAGCTTTTCAATATTTCAGATACTCGTTGCGTCCTGCTGGAATCCCTGTGCCGCAGAACAATTGATGAGACTGCAGTTTCCACGATCACAATAGGCGCTTAGTGATGTTGTATATTCAATACATGGCTGAAGATTTCCCACCTGCGTCAATCACGAGCGGTACCGACAAACTGCAGGTGAGCTGGGATGACCTGCTCTGGGCTGCGATTACGGTTGGCCGACCAGATATATTTCATACTTTCAAACATGGTAACGCATCCCTTCATGAGGCGTTTTTCAGGTGGTCTATGGTAAGAATGGCCTTGCAACAAAAAGGCGCTACTGCTCGGAGGTTCACACGAACTCCGCTGTTCAAGCAAATGGATCCAACCGAAAAGGGGGCCGTAAATTACTTCCTAGGGCTGGTTCTCTGCAAACTGTTCGCCTCCAAATTGCTCGATGCGCCATGGTCTCTGCACCTAGACGTATTTCGAGCGAAAATAAAGCCGACGTTACTGAGTGGCCGTTCACGACCAGATTTGGTCGCGCAATGCTCCACCACTGGAGAGTGGCACGCGTTTGAGTGCAAGGGACGTGCATCAAATCCGCCTACCGGTGTACGAAAAAAGGCAAAGGAACAGGCTCTTCGCCTCATCAAGGTTGGTGCCACACCCTGCACGCTTCATGTAGGGGCTGTTACCTACTTCAATGGAGATACGCTTGAATTCTATTGGCGCGACCCGCCGCCTATTGCCTCCGGAATTGAGCTACCCGAACCGGATACCGAATGGAACACATACTATGATCCACTGATAGCAGCTTTTGCAGGTGCAGGATCTCCGCTGGTTGATGCACGTGGAAATCCAATACTCCAAGCGAGAATTGAGGAACTCGATATTGGAGCGGAACTGCATCCTGATATCGCCCCCCTTGTTCGGGCACGGTACGGGGCTCGGGCTCAGGCACGCGCACGTGAGTTGAAGGAGCAGTTCAAGGCGGGAGGCTACCAACCCGACGGAATCAAGATCGTTGCCGGTCAGACTTGGAGCGAACGTCGTTTTGGCTGAAGCCCGGGCCTTCAGCCACAGGGGAGAACCCGCATGACCATCCGCCACGCCCGAGCCGCTGCTAGCCGCCTCCCTCACCAGCGAGGCCCAGCTTGAGGACATGATCGTCGCCGCCCCCTCCATCCTGCATGAGGACTGGATGTTGATTGGCCGGCAGATCGATACCGGGTTCGGTGGTCGGCTCGACCTGCTCGCCATCGCGCCGGACGGGGCTCTGGTGCTGATCGAGTTGAAGCGCGATCGCACCCCGCGGGATGTGATCGCCCAGGCGATTGACTACGCGACCTTCGTCGCCGACCTCCAGGCCGAGGAAATCGCCGCAATCTACACCAGCTTCAAGCCGAACGGCGACCTGGGCGCCGACTTCCAGACCCGCTTCGGCCAGCCGCTGGATGAGGACGCGCTGAACGCAACCCATCAGATCGTCGTCGTCGCGGCCTCGATCGACGCCAGCACCACCCGGATTGTCCGCTACCTCAATGACCGCGACATCGCGATCAACGTCCTGTGCTTCCAGGTCTTCGCCAACGGAGCGGATCGCCTGCTGAGCCGAGCCTGGCTGCTCGATCCGGGCCAGACCCAGATCAAGGTGACGCCATCGAAGGAGCGGGAGAGGGAGCCATGGATCGGCGAACTCTACGCCTCCTTCGGGCATGGCCCGTACCGGTCCTGGCCGGAGGCAATTCGCTACGGCTTCATCTCGGCTGGGGGAGGTGCGTGGTATTCCAACTCCCTGGACCTGCTGTCCCCTGGCGATCGCATCTGGGTGAAGGCCCCGAAATACGGCTTCGTCGGGGTCGGAAAGGTGAAGGGCAGGTCCGTGCCCGCCCAGGCATTCACCCTGCCGACGCCCGAGGGCGACAAGCCCGCCCTGGATGTGCTGCACGAGGCGTCCTATCACCGGGAAGAAGCCGACGATCCCGAGCGGTCCGAGTATTTCGTTCCCGTGGACTGGCTCCAGACCGTGCCGCTGGACCAGGCCGTGCAGGAGGTCGGGTTGTTCGGCAACCAGAACACGGTCTGTAAGCCAACCACTCCGAAATGGCGGCACACGATCGACCGGTTGAAACTGCGGTTCCCGCGGTTTGACGGGTAGTCCGGGCCCCAGGGCAGGGGTGCGGCGACGCCGTGGCACGGTTCGGTGGCAACTCCCAGCCAAGCCGCAAGCACCTCGGCTCGGCCGGGGGGAAGTAGAAGCCCATTATATGGGATAGGCGACACGTCCAGCCATTGGTTCCCAATCGGTGCGACACGGCCAGGGCGGCCGCCGCAGGTTGGTTCCATCGCGCGGTACCCTGACATATCCTGTGTCGAGCACGGCCTGGAGGCGCGACGGTGAACTTTATCCCCGACGGCTACATCGTGATCGAAGATGCAGTGCGCCAGATCCTGGCGAGGTACGCGCCCAGCAGTGCCTTGCGGCCGGAGCACAAGCAGTTCCTCGATGAGATCAGGAAGAGACGAAAGGATTGGGAAGGCGAATGTCGGTTTGTCCACAACATCCGCGATGGTGAAATTCCACCAATGCCCATGACGGAGGACGAGGTTGCCGCGGAACACACTGCGATGGAGGGGGAAAAGCGATACGCGTCGGCTTTGGCTGAGGCCCGTGACCGGCTACGCCGCGCTCTGGCCAAGGGCGGGTTGATCGCAGAACTGCAACTCCAAGATACCGGCGATCTAGTGGAGCTCAATCTGCCACAACGTTGGTACACCACGAATGGGGGGTGCGCCCTTGAACATGGGAGGTTCTGGTGGCCCATTGAGGCCCGGGAGCCGCTTTGGCAGTCGGATGATCAGCCGCGCGATGACATTGATGGGCTAGTCCTGCTGGACGAGGGGGCGTTTGCAGTTTGGATGTCGCAGGCAGCAAGTCCGAAGGGGGCCTCTGGGGAGACTGTCGCCCCCGAGAGCGGGCCGCAGCGTCCTGTCACGACGTCGGTCCCAGTTCCTCCTGTCGAGAGCCTACCGGGCTTGACGCGGCATCGGCCCGCCAGCATCGGCCTCTATCCCGAGTATTCCCTCCGTAACCTGGCGGATTGGTTCATTTTGCGGGTAAGCTCATGGCCAAAGGATCGCCCCTATCCAGATGAAGCCCAGGATCGCGTAGCAGCAGAAGCTCACTTCGGGAGATTGCTTCCAAGGGACCCGTTCCGCGATATTCGACGGGAGAAAACGCCCGAAGAATGGCGTAAACCGGGGCCTCGCAAATCTCGCTGAAAATATCTCCGCGACTTTCATCGCGAGATTAGCCGCGAGATTTAGGGAAGTACATGTCTGGTGCACCGTGAGCAATCACGAGCCACGCAGCACCAGGAAACGACATGGCCAAAATCAATCCCCGTCCGAAAGCGTCGCCACCGCGTGACGCGATCACATTCACTCTGCCGGGCGCTTCAGCGTTGTCCGGTTTGTCTGTTGCCACCCTGCGCCGTCGAGCAAAGGATGGAAGTCTACGCCTCGTCCGGGTTGGCAGCAGGACGCTGGTGAACGGCGATAGCTTTCGCCGCATGCTCGGAGAATAGAAACCGCCGGGCGCAGACTTGCGACCCGGCGGCGGTAATGTACGGCGGACACCGAGTATATACATTACCCCTTGCTATAGTGCCAGCATGTCTTGCGCCCGCTCCAACAGTGGAGCGCACCTGTGTACGAAGAACTTCCTCCCGGCCTCCGCCTCCCCAAAGGCGGCAAGGCTCCCCTGCGTTCGCCCCGCGCTCACCCGCATGTTGCCGGGACTGTGGGCACATCAGCCGATGTCGCGCTGCCGCGGCAACCTGCTTCCGTTCGGCCGCGATCGGCCACATCGACTGCCATGTTACGCCCGGAAGGGCACACACGGCCGCACAAGAGGGGCGGCGCGTCCGCGTTAGAGGCCGTTTCCCACAGCGGCGTCGTCGGTCTGGCGTTTGTCTGCTTAGCGGACACGGTCGGTGCAGTGTGGCAGCAATGCGCGGGCCTCCAATGATGGCCCTGTCACACAAGATCCTGCCGTCTGGAACTGATCCCAACCTTCAGCAGCGCACCCCCACACTCGATCGTGCTCGGGCAATGGCAGAAGCGGGATTTCCTGTGTTCCCACTGATGAGGAGCAAGCGTCCGCTGCGTGGTTCGCATGGTCACAAGGACGCTACCCGGAACGTTGAGAAACTGGGGGAGCTATTCCGGCACGGTGGTGCCATACTGGTCGGTATTCCGATGGGCATCCCATCCGGCTTGATGGTCGTCGACGTCGATCCACGCAATGGCGGAGATGTCTGGGAAACCCAGGCCCTGGCCGCTGGTCTACTTGCCGGTGCTGTGGTGGTAGCCACGCCATCAGGGGGGCGGCACTACTATTTTCGCTACGTATCGCGGACCCGGTGCAGCGCTGGCAGGATCGCGCGCGGCGTAGACGTCAAGACCGAGGGCGGGTATGCGATCTGGTACCGACTGACACCGCCATCTCGGATCGAGTTCCGTGCCGCGCCATCAGCCCTGGTCGACATGGTACGTGCCACGGGCTCTCCAAAGCCGCCAGTCACCGTGCATGCCTGGCCGGCGGGGCACCGATCTGACGTGGCAACGGATGAACGTCGTGTTGCGGCGTACATCCAGAAAGTCATCGACGGCGTGCGGACAACACCCGATGGTAGGAAGCATGATGTCTGCTTCCGCGCGGCCTGCACTCTAGGGAGCATTGGTGCAGGATATGGGCTGGACCGTGCTCGGCTGGCCGCCGATATCCTGGCCGCACTGGCAGGTCGCGACGTAAAGTCATGGTCTGCTGCAATTCGCACCATCGACGACGGGTTGACCAAAGGTTGGGCGGATCCTCGCAGACTACCTGACCGCGTCGCCCACGATCGGCGGGATCGCGCTGGCCCGCCCCGCGGGACGCATCGGTGGGTCTACAGCGACGAGAAGCATCGCGATCCCCCACCGAGAATCGGCAATGGTACCGATTGGCCTCAATTCAATCTAGACCGGCGCAGTGACTGTTTGCTCATCATCGAGACTGAGGCAGCCGGCCGTGTCCTTCCCGACGATGCCCGAAGCTGCTTACTGATCCAAGCCTATGGGGCCCTGGTGGCTTGGTGCGAGCGCTGGGACCTTATCGTGACCACAGTTCAAGCCGATCTTTCGCCGTACTTCACCCCGCGAGTGATCGCGGATCGTACTGCCCCGATCCTTGCGAAAATCATCGAGCGCGCTCAGCAGGCTGCACAGGGGGCCCAGGATCGCCGTATCAAGTTCACGGCGAAGAAGCTCGCGGAACTGCTGCGCCCTCCGGCGGACCTACAGCGTCGCCTGCGGCTTATCATTGATCGAGCTGAGAGCAACTGCCGTCGTCGTGAGCGCGAGCGGAAGGCCGGCCGTGTAAACCGCCCTCACGAGGTCGCGCGTGTCCGACGGACTGCGATGGGGCCACTTGTAGTCGAACTTCGGGCCCAGGGGCGGAGTTGGGTGGATATCGCACGGCACTTCGGCGTCAGCGTTTCCACGGTGGAGAGGGCCGAAAGGGGTGCCCGCCGGCCTTTCGAACCAACCGATCCCGTGTCCGTTTCCCGAAACGAACTCGCAACCCGTCACGTTCCGTCGGAAATAAACCAGTACGGATTGTCCTCCCCCCCTTCTGCGCGCACCAGCCCGGTCAATGTCATACCGTCGCGAGGGACCAATCAGCAGACAAAGACATCGGGTGGGCTACCCACCTATGCTCGGCTATGCGTGCGGTAGGAGCGAGATGAACAAAGTGCGGACCTGACAATGCCTATCTGAGCCGAGGAGGTGACATCGAGACTACATCCAGACCAAAAGGGGCCGTTCGAAGGGCGCAGCAGGCCTCGGCCGACACAAATGGTCTCGCCTATGCATGAGCTATCGCTGCTCTACGGCGGGTGGCCTTCCGTGGTAGCCTTCACCTATTACGATCGGAAATTGGATTATGGGAGGGCAAAATGTCAGCGGAAATTGTGTCGTTGCACCGCGGGACCCTGTTGTGATCACGCGACAATGGATATCAGAAGGGACCCGAGCCGCCGCCCTCCTGATCGCCGCAGGCCTGGGTGGGTGCGCTGAGCCTCCATCGGACGCGGCCTGCTATATCCAGCCTTCGACCTTTGACATCAGCAACCCACCGCCGGCACGGATGTTCATGAAGGGGTATCCGACCTGGTGCTCGTACGGGATGGTCAGGAACTTCGCGTCTGGTCCGCAGTACTTCAGCTACGGGTACCTAATTTCGTCCCCTCGCAATGGTGAGGTCACGTTACGGCGCAACGACAAAGGAAGCCCGGTCTTCTGGTACCGGCCTAAACCTGGGTTCGTGGGTGAGGATGCTTTCGATATCGAAGTTGGCCCAGCCGGGGGCCGGCGGACCGTGTGGGTGACGGTACGCAAGCCGGATGCAGTCGCCGCCTCTCCACAGCCAACTCAGGCAGTAGCTCCGGCGGTCGCAGCCCCTGTGTCCGTGCCGGTTTCCACTCCGTCAGCGCCAGCACCAACGCAGTTTCGGTCGCTCCCACTCTCGCAGCGCATGTCTAGCGCGGACCGTGCGAACTTCGAGGCAAGTTGCGTCGGCACGAGCAATCGTGGCCAGACCACGGAATTGAAAGCTCGCCTGTGTTCCTGTGTGGCGGATGAGGTGCAGCGCACGATGACGGACATCGACAGGGCTCGGCTCCTTGTCCGGGCGGCTGATATCGGCGAGAACCAAGCTATAGCCGAAAGCCCAAAGATGGTCGCGGCTCTCCGCACATGCAGTCGCGAGCTTTGATCCATCGTCGCACGATCCCGGTGACGGCGCGCGCCCAGTGCGCCGTGACCCTGACCAGGGCCTAATAGCTGACCGGCAGCCGCTCGCGACGTGGTCGCACAGGTGACCGTAGTTCGTCGTTAGTGCCTTGGGCCGCAGGCGCAAGAATTTCCGAGGGGGTTCGTTTTCAAGGACCCACCCCCGGGGTCCGAAGGTGTCGGGGGGGGCGAGAGAGGCGGTAAGGGCTTGGGCCACGTTGTTCGCCAAGCACCAACCACGCTACATATTTGCCTAATGGCAAAATATACCACTCTCCTGGTCTGCGGGACGCCACTGTGAGCCGCAGTTCCCAGGCGGGCTGGAGGTCCAGCAGGTACGTGGGCATTTCCGATTAGGATAACCCCCCAGGTTGCATGAACGCGGCATCGCCAGAGCGCTGAACAACTCCCAACTTGGAGATATCGATGGCTGATCTCGTTTTCGGGGTTGCAAGAAGCCAGAATTGCTTCGCTCAGGTTGCCGTCTCGCAACCCAGGGGGAGCCGTTGCGCGTCGGCGCAACTGCGAAAGCGATCATCATAGCGACCAGCAAAGATAAGCGGCTGGCTGTGGTGCGGGCGCTTGATGATCGCGCGCAGGTGGCTTGCATAGGTCGGTGAGGCGGCGTCGATCCTTGATCCCAGTCTGGTGAGGCGTATCCCACCATCGCTCTGAGCTGCTTTTTGATGGTCGTGGCGGAAACCACTCGGGTGACCATCAGACTTTCACCACCTGGAATGCCGGCCTCCATCCCACGACGTGCGTGGCGAGCGCTGGTCCTGATCCTGCTGGCAGGACAGCACGCCAGTCTCCGCTCCATCAATCGATGATCATGAATAGGTTCGAGGTGGTTGCCGCCTGTCCCGATGTTCGGTTGGGCCGCCGCCACGAAGCACCACGACGACCGCTGACCAACCGACGGGGTGCTGCATGGGTTCCGGTTCCCAGGGTGGAGCTGGGTCCCAAGATGGCATGCACCTCGATCGCTACGGGTGGGCGAACGGACGCAGAGTGTGGGAACTATTGTGGGAACCGCTCGGGGGCTCGCGATTATATGCTGATATTTCAATGGTGTATGTTGATTATCTGGCGTCCCGTAGGGGATTCGAACCCCTGTTGGCGCCGTGAGAGGGCGCTGTCCTAGGCCTCTAGACGAACGGGACAAGGCCCTACTAATATCACCCCGGGTCAACCTGTCAATGCCGCCGGAATTCCGGAATGTTCGGACGACGATGTCGCGCGTTCGGTCCAGTTCGGCCGACCGCGCTGGTGTCCGCTCGACGACCCAGCGCGCCATCCCGCGTCATAGAGCCTCGGCGGGCAGGGATTCCCGACCGCGCACCCACCGTTGGCGCTCCGACAGCAAGCCGCCGACACCGTCTCCCGCGCCAATCCGACCGGCCGCGTTCCACCAAACCTGCGCCCATCCCCGCCGCCCGGGTTGAATCCCAATCCAAACCCCGCATCTAAGCCCCACGGTCGTTAACCCTCGGTTATGGTTCGTCTGGTTAGCTGCCATGGCGCCACCGGGCTGGCTAATGGCGCAAGTCTTGCTCCAAAGGGGCATACAGGGGTACCGACCCACGCCATGAAGATTCCGCGACATGTCGTCGCGGCATCCCAAACCGGCGTGGCGTGGGGTTTCGAGTACCGGCGCATGCCTCTATGCACGCGCCGCGATGCAACATAGGGAGTCGCTTTCGATGGCCGGCGTCGACATTCTGGCATCCGCGTTCAGTGGCGCGAATGCCGCCTTTCTGGGCGATCAGTACGCAAGGTGGGCAACCGACCCGTCCTCCGTCGATCCCAGCTTCGCCGATCTGTTCGGAGCGATGAATGATGAGGCGCGGGCGGTCCTGGAAGACGCCACCGGCGCATCCTGGGCACCCCGAGACGCCATCGCCCCCGCGCCCGAAGCACAAAAGCGCGCCACAACCACCGCCGCACTCTCCACCGAGCAGGTGCGCGCCGCCACCATCGCCTCCCTCCGCGCCTTGATGCTGATTCGCTCCTACCGAGTCCGCGGCCATCTCGAAGCCCGCCTCGACCCGCTCGGCCTCCAAATCCCCGCGCCGCACGCCGAATTGGACTACCGATCCTACGGATTTACCGACGCCGACCTCGACCGATCCATCTTCATCGACCACGTCCTCGGCCGCGAAACCGCCACCCTGCGCGAAATCATGCAGATTCTGCGCGATACCTATTGCGGGTCGATCGCCGTGGAATTCATGCATATCCAGGACCCGGAGCAGAAATCCTGGATCCAACGCCGGGTCGAAGGCGCCCCCTGGCTCAACGCGGCCGACACCGACACCAAGCGCACCATCCTGCGCCAACTGACCGAAGCGGAAGGGTTCGAGGTCTTTTGCCAGCGCCGCTATGTCACCACCAAGCGCTTCGGCCTGGAAGGCGGCGAGGTCACCATCCCGGCCCTGCACACCATGATCGAGACCGCGGCGCAGGGCGGCGTGCAGGAAATCGCCATCGGCATGCCGCATCGCGGCCGCCTGAACACGCTCGTCAACATCGTCAAGAAACCGCTGACCGCCGTGTTCAGCGAATTCGGCGGCGAGAGCTTCAAGCCCGACGACGTTCAAGGCTCCGGCGACGTGAAATACCATTTGGGCACCTCGGTCGACATGGAGATCGCCGGGCGGATGGTGCATCTGTCCTTGCAACCCAATCCGTCGCACCTGGAAGCGGTCGATCCCGTGGTCGTCGGCAAGGTCCGCGCGCGCCAGGACAGGGCTGGGGACACCCAACGGCGGTCCTCCGTGATGGCCATCCTGATGCATGGCGACGCGGCCTTCGCTGGGCAGGGATTGGTCTACGAAACTCTGGCGATGAGCCAGTTGATCGGCTACCGCACCGGCGGCACGATCCACCTGATCGTCAACAACCAGATCGGCTTCACCACGGTGCCGGCACACGCCTACTCGGGTCTCTATTGCACCGATGTGGCGAAATCGATCCAGGCGCCGATCCTGCACGTGAACGGGGACGACCCGGAAGCGGTGATGTTCTGCGCCCGCATGGCCACCGAATTCCGCATGCGCTTCGCCTGTGACGTCGTGCTGGACATCGTCTGCTACCGCCGCCACGGCCACAACGAAACAGACGAGCCGGCGTTCACCCAGCCGATCATGTACCGCGCGATCAATCGGACCAAGACGACACGGACGTTATACGCCGAACGCCTGGCCGCCGAGGGCACTGTGCCGACCGCCGAAGCCAAGGCGATGTGGTACGATTTCACGCAGACCCTGGAAGACGCCAACGCCGCCGGCAAGTCCTACAAACCCAACAAGGCGGACTGGTTGGAGGGGCATTGGTCCGGTTTTGCCCCCGCCGATCGCGAATTCGAGCAGACCGAACAGTCCACCGCCGTCCCCGAAGCCATCCTGAAGCAGGTCGGCGTCGCCCTCAGTCGTGCCCCCGCGGGCTTCGAGGTGAACTCCAAGATCGCGCGGCAGTTGGAAGCCAAGCAGGCCATGGTCGATACCGGCCAGGGCATCGACTGGGCAATGGGGGAGGCGCTGGCCTTCGGCACCCTGCTGCTGGAAGGCAGTCGTGTGCGCCTGTCGGGCGAGGATTGCCAACGTGGTACGTTCAGTCACCGCCACGCGGTGCTGATCGATCAGACCAATCAGAACGAATACGTGCCGCTGAACAATATCAGTGCCACCCAGGCCAAGATCGAGATCTACAACTCCCTGCTGTCCGAAGCCGGCGTGCTGGGCTTCGAATACGGGTACTCGCTGGCCGATCCGCGCACATTGGTTCTGTGGGAAGGCCAATTCGGCGATTTCGCCAATGGTGCGCAGGTCATCATCGACCAGTTCCTCGCGAGCGGGGAGACCAAGTGGTTGCGCATGTCTGGCCTGGTCCTGCTGTTGCCGCATGGCTACGAAGGGCAGGGGCCTGAACACTCGTCCGCCAGGCCCGAGCGCTATCTGCAGCTTTGCGCCGAACGCAACATGTATGTGTGTAACGTGACGACACCCGCGAACTACTTCCATGCGCTGCGCCGGCAGATCCATCGCAATTTCCGCAAACCGCTGGTGATGTTCACGCCGAAATCGCTGCTGCGCCACAAGCTGGCGGTCTCCCCCATGGCCGACATGGCGGAAGGCAGCCGCTTTCAGTTCGTGATCCCGGAAATCGACCCGATCGCCCCGCCCGATCAGGTGAAGCGCGTCGTGATCTGCACCGGGAAAGTCTATTACGACTTGCTGGCGGAACGCCGGACCCGAGAGATCAAGGACGTCGCCATCATCCGCCTGGAACAGATGTATCCGTTCCCGGAAAATACGCTGGGGCGGGTGCTGGCGGATTACCCGAACGCCGATGTCGTCTGGTGCCAGGAAGAGCCCGAGAACATGGGCGCCTGGTCCTTCGTCGATCGTCGCATCGAGAAAGTGCTGATCGCCAACGCCGGCAAGGCGACCCGCCCCGCCTATGTCGGGCGGGAAGCAGCGGCCAGCCCGGCCACCGGTCTGGCGCGCACCCACCAGGCGCAGCAGACCGCCCTGGTCGCCAAGGCGCTGGGAATCCGCTGACCGAAACGCCCGCTACGACGCAAGAATCCGACTGGAGTGACCGTATTGTCGACCGAGATCAAGGTTCCCACCCTGGGCGAGAGCGTGACCACCGCAACGGTCGCCCGGTGGATCAAGCAACCCGGAGAGTCCGTCGCCGCCGATGAGGCCCTGGTCGAACTGGAAACCGACAAGGTCACCGTCGAGGTCACCGCGCCGTCCGCCGGAGTGCTGACATCCATCGCCGTACCCGAGGGATCCGAAGTCGAGGTCGGATCCATCCTGGGTTTGCTCGAAGCCGGCGGCACGGCAACGGCGGTGCCTCGCCCCGTGACGGCGTCTGCACCGATCGCACCCACACCGGTCGCACCCACACCGGTCGCACCCATACCGGTCGCACCAGCATCAGTCCCCACACCAGGTCCGGCCGCCAATCCCTCCGCCGGCATCAACCCGCCCCCCCGTCCGCTCGGCCCCGTCTCCCGCCCGGCACCGCCCCCGACCGTGGCACCCGCCGCTCATGCGCCCCTGCCGGCGGCCGCGCGGTTGATCGAGGAAAGCCAGATCGCCGCCACCGATGTCGGCACCGGAACCGGCAAGGACGGGCGCATTACCAAGGGCGACGTAATGGCCTTCCTGAACCGGCCCGCCGCCCCGGTCGCTGCCACCCCCGCGCCCAAACCGGCACGGAACGATGAAGCCGGCGAACAGCGGGTGCGCATGACCCGCCTGCGCCGCACCATCGCCGCGCGCCTGAAGGAAGCCCAGAACAACGCCGCCATGCTGACCACCTTCAATGAGGTCGACATGTCCGCGGTCATGGCCATGCGCTCCGAATACCGCGACGCCTTCGAGAAGAAACACGCCGGCGTCCGCCTCGGCTTCATGTCGTTCTTCGTGCGCGCCTGCTGCGTCGCGCTGAAGGAATTCCCCGCCGTCAACGCCGAGATCGACGGCGAGGACATCGTCTACAAGAACTTCGTCCATATGGGCATCGCCGTCGGCGGACCGTCGGGCCTGGTCGTGCCGGTGATCCGCAACGCCGACCAACTGGGTTTCGCCGGGATCGAGGGCGCCATCGCCGATTTCGGCAAGCGTGCCCGTGACGGCGCCTTGCGGCTGGACGACCTGACCGGCGGCACGTTCAGCGTCACCAATGGCGGCATCTATGGCTCGCTGATGTCAACGCCGATCCTGAACCCGCCGCAATCGGCGATCCTGGGCATGCACAAGATCCAGGACCGCGCGATGGTGATTGGCGGCAAGATCGAAGTCCGCCCGATGATGTATCTGGCGGTCTCCTACGATCACCGCATCGTGGACGGCAAGGAAGCGGTCTCCTTCCTGGTGCGCGTCAAGGAAGGGATAGAGGACCCGCGCCGCCTGCTGCTGGACCTGTAACCATCCGGGGGACGTCATGCCGCTGGATCATATCGGTTTCAACGTGGGCGACTTTGCCGCCAGCAAAGCCTTCTACCTCGCCGCGCTCTCGCCGCTCGACCTTGGCATCGTCGCCGAGGGAGAGGGCTGGGCGATGATCGGCAAGGACGGGCGCGGCGATTTCTGGTTCGGCGCGTTCGGCGCGAAGCCCGGCCCGATCCACCTGGCGTTCTCGGCCGCCGATCGCGCGCAGGTGTGTGCCTTCCACGCGGCGGCCCTGGCGGCCGGCGGCACCGACAACGGCGCTCCCGGCCTGCGTCCCCAATATCACCCGCATTACTACGGCGCCTTCGTCATCGACCCGGACGGCCACAATATCGAGGCGGTCTGCCATCATCCCGAGGATTAAATGAGCGAGCCCTTCGACGTCATCGTCATCGGCGCCGGCCCCGGCGGCTATGTCTGCGCCATCCGGGCCGCCCAACTGGGTCTGCGCGTTGCCTGCGTGGAGAAACGCGCCACCCTGGGCGGCACCTGCCTGAACGTTGGCTGCATCCCGTCCAAGGCGCTGCTGCAATCCTCGGAAGAATACGACCATGCCCGCCATGCGCTGGCCGACCATGGCGTGCTGGTGGACGGCGTGAAGCTGGACCTGTCCCGCATGCAGGCCCGCAAGGCCGAGGTCGTGGGCGCCAACGTCAAGGGCATCGAGTTCCTGTTCCGCAAGAACAAGGTCACCTGGCTGAAAGGGACCGGCCGCATCACAGCCCCCGGCCAGGTCGATGTGGACGGCACGGTCCATGAAGCGAAGCACATCGTCATCGCAACCGGCAGCGAAAGCGTGCCGCTGGCGGGGGTCGAGGTCGATGAAAAGCGCATCGTCACCTCCACCGGCGGGCTGGAGATCGCCACCGTGCCGGGGCACATGGTGGTGATCGGCGGCGGCATCATCGGCCTGGAACTGGGCAGCGTCTGGCGCCGCCTGGGCGCCGAAGTCACCGTCATCGAGTTCCTCGACCGCATCGTGCCGACCATGGACGGCGAAGTCGCAACCGCGTTCCAGCGCATCCTGATGAAGCAGGGGATGAAATTCCGCCTGGGCACCAAGGTGACCGCGGCCCAGGTCGGCGATGCCGGCGTCACCCTGACGGTGGAGCGCGTCAAGGATGGCGCCACCGAGACGTTGCAGGCCGACATCGTGTTGCTCGCCATCGGTCGGAGACCGTTTCTTGAGGGACTCGGTCTGGACGAGGTCGGCGTCGAGCGCGACCCGCGCGGTCGGGTCAAGACGGATGCGCATTACGCAACCAACATTCCAGGCATCTATGCCATCGGTGACGCAATCGACGGGCCGATGCTGGCGCACAAGGCGGAGGAAGAAGGCGTCGCCCTGGCCGAACGCCTGGCCGGCAAGGCGGGGCATGTGAACTACGCGGTGATCCCCGGTGTGGTCTACACATGGCCGGAAGTCGCCTCGGTGGGCGAGACCGAAGAGGCGCTGAAACAGGCGGGCATCGCCTACAACGTGGGAAAATTCCCGTTCACCGCCAATGGGCGCGCCCGCGCCATGGGCGAAATGGACGGCTTCGTGAAGCTCCTCGCCGACAAAACAACCGACCGTCTGCTCGGCGCGCATATCCTTGGACCGGATGCCGGAACCCTGATCGCGGAACTGGCCACCGCGATGGAGTTCGGCGCCTCGGCCGAGGACGTGGCCCGGACCTGTCACGCGCATCCGAGCCTGAATGAGGCCGTGAAGGAAGCCGCCTTGGCGGTGGACGGGCGGGCCCTGCATATCTGACGCGCGGCGAACCGCCGCTGAGGGCATGGCGGCGGCCGCCCTGGCCTCGTCACCGCCGGGATGCGCCTGTCGCACCGGACGCTGGTAACCGGCGATGCCGATCGCCACGGGGCAAGGCCCGTCACGCCCCCCTCTTCTTCGTGTGCTTCGTGCCTACCATGAAAATAGAACCCGGATGCCGCGAAAACGGCTGAGAACCGCCATTTTCTTCCATGGGGTACGGCCGCGGCCGCTGGCTAACTTCGTGGTGAAAAATCGCCGACGCAACCAAGGACTCCTGGCCTGTCCGGCAGGCGATGACTGGATGGGCCTGAAGACGCCTCAGTTCCGCGATTTTCCACCACGCAGGCACGAAGCACACGAAGAAGGGCCTGGGCCCCCACTGCCGACCAACTTCGCCTCGGCACTGGCGCAAACCGGCTGTTCCCGTTAGCGAACGCGCCAGCAGCCGAAGGACAACACCATGCGCATCGTCGACGTCCGGGAGATCACGCAGCCGATCGCCTCGCCCATCCGCAACGCCTATATCGACTTCAGCAAGATGACCACCAGCCTGGTCGCCGTGGTGACCGACGTCATCCGAGACGGACGCCCGGTCGTCGGCTACGGTTTCAACTCGAACGGCCGCTACGGCCAGGGCGGCCTGATCCGCGAGCGATTCCGGGGCCGTATCCTCGAAGCCGCCCCGGAAACCCTGCTGGACGACTCGCGCGACAATTTCGACCCGGCGAAAATCTGGGCCGCCATGATGGTGAACGAAAAGCCGGGCGGTCATGGCGAACGCTCGGTCGCGGTTGGCACCCTGGACATGGCGGTCTGGGATGCGGTGGCCAAGATCGAGCAGAAGCCGTTGTTCCGACTGCTGGCCGAACGGCACAATCGCGAGGCGGACCCTCGCGTCTTCGTCTATGCGGCCGGCGGATATTACTATCCCGGCAAGGACAACAGTGCCCTCCGCGCGGAAATGCGCAGCTATCTCGATCGAGGCTACAACGTGGTCAAGATGAAGATCGGCGGCGCCTCGATCGCGGAGGACCGGACCCGCATCGAAGCCGTCCTGGCCGAAATCGGTTCGCAAGCGCAACTCGCCGTCGATGCGAACGGGCGCTTCGATCTCGAAACCGCCATCGCCTACGCCAGGATGCTGAGGGAGTATCCTCTGTTTTGGTATGAGGAAGTCGGCGATCCGCTCGACTACGCGTTGCAGGCCGCATTGTCGGAGTTCTATCCGGGTCCGATGGCAACCGGGGAGAATCTGTTCTCGCACCAGGACGCGCGCAACCTGTTGCGTTACGGCGGGATGCGTCCGGATCGCGACTACTTGCAGTTCGACTGTGCGTTGTCTTACGGTCTGGTCGAATACCTCCGCACCTTGAAGGTCCTGGAGCAGTTCGGCTGGTCGCCATCCCGCTGCGTTCCGCATGGCGGTCATCAGATGTCGCTCAACATCGCGGCCGGCCTCGGCCTTGGCGGCAACGAAAGCTACCCGGACCTGTTCCAACCCTATGGCGGCTTCCCGGACAGCGTGCGGGTCGAAAACGGCCATGTTGTCATGCCGGACCTGCCCGGGATCGGCTTCGAGGGAAAATCCGACCTGATCGAGGTCATGCGCGCGCTTGCCGTGTAGCCGGACGATCGCGTCCATCGGACCGTGGTCGCCAGGCCCGCGGGCTGATGCCGGCCGGAATCATGCATAGGCCGGAAACCGCCACGGGTCCCACCATCGGGCGCCGTTTCGCAACCGGCCGCCTCTCGCGCGGTCTCTTGCTCTCGCGGTTTGCCTTCACGGGAAATTGAACTGGTAAACCCGACCCGCGACCTCGCGGCCCATCCTGGATTGTGTCCATGCGAAGTCGCTTGCTGTTGCTTCCGATTCTCGGATCAACCATGGTCGTTGGTTGTCTGGTGGCGTTCATCTACACTCAGGTTGCCGATACACTGCGCGTCGATGAGCGGGGCGTCCTGCGCAGACCGGTCCGCCAGGTCGGGGAGGAGATCGCCAGCACCGCCAAGTCGCTGACCGCCAGCGCTGAAATGGCGGCCCATCTGCCTGATCAGCGGTAGGCCGGTGCCGTGTCGCGGGCGAGCCGTTTGCCGCCAAGCCTGCAGCCTGCCCGACCGGTTGCTTGGGTTGCAGGCTGCCGCGTGGCGTCCCGTGTCTGGCGAACAGCAAACGATTGGCATCCGTGAAAGCCCCAGTTTGGAGCTGGGGTGGGTTCCCGGAAGTTCACGATCGATGAACCTCAAACCCGTATCCGCGCGCACGCGCATCAGGGAGATCCCCCCGTTGCCACACCGCCATCGTCGCGGTCATTCAAACCTACAGGAGGTCGCATTGGCCGTGAGCACCTTTGATCCCCTCGCCCTGAAGACCAGGAAACGTCGCCTGACCGGCAGGATCAAAGCGATGTTGTTTGCCTGTACGGGCGTGTTGTCGATCCTGGTCGTCACGGCGTTCAGTTGGGACGCCACCCAGGCGTGGCACAGTTTCCATGCCGCTCGGCAGATCCAGGCGTTCGATAAAGGCGCCAATATGTTCGTCGCCGGGCTGTTCGAAGTTCTGTTGGAGCGGCTTTATACCAATAACGGTTTGCAGGCAGCCGGTCCGGCCGATCCGGCCTTGCTGAAAGAGATCGAGGCGCGCCGCAAGCTTGTGCAGGAAAAATTCCGACCGGGCCTGGCGGACCTGGCGGCGCGGGACTTCTCGGACAAGCCCGCCTTGACCGCCGCCTTGGACACCGCATTGAGCAAGGCGGATCAGTATCGATCCCAGGCCGATAAGGCGCTGGGTCTGCCACGCGATCAACGCGACGCGACTCTGGTGAAAACCTTCATTGCCGTGATTACCGACTCGGTGAATGCGTCGCTGAATCTCTGGTTCAGCGCCTTGCATCGCGCCGCCGAGGACGATCCGGCACTCGCCCGTCTGGCCACGATCAAGGAGATCGGCTGGAAGATGCGCGATTATTCGGGACGGGAACGATCCAACATCTCCCAGGCGATTGCCTCGGGCCAGCCGGTCCCGGCCGCTCTCCTGGTTCAAAATACCGCACACCGTGCGCGGGTGGAGTTACTGTGGCAGCAACTTGAAAATCTGACCCGCGACAAGGCGACGCATCCGGCCATCCGCTAGGCCATGGACAGCGCGCGGGACCAGTATTTCAGCGCGTTCCTCCGGCTGAATGACGATCTGAAGCAGCGTGGCGATGACGGCGGTAAATACGGGACCACGCCGTCCGATTACGTTGCCGTGACGACCCCTCAGATCGGCGCTCTGCTCAACGTGATGTACGCGGCGGGCACGGCCAGTGAGGGCTACGCGGATCAACGCGCCGCCGATGCGCGCATGACGTTTGTGATAATGGCATCCCTGGCGGTCTTCGGCCTGCTGACGTCCATTGGGACGGTGGTCGTGATCACACGCCGGGTCGCAATGCCGCTGACAACCATGACCACTGTCATGAGCCGTCTGGCCGAAAACGATACCTCGGTCGAGGTCCCGGCGCTTGATCGCTTGGATGAGGTCGGGGCGATGGCCCGATCGGTTCAGGTGTTCAAGGACAATATGATCGACAACAATCGCCTGACCGCGGAGAAGGCGATCGACTAGGCCGCCAGAGACCGTCGCCAGGCGGCGATGGACCGTCACACGCAGGATTTTGGCACATCCGTGGCTGGTGTCATGGCCAGGCTGGTGCAATCCGCCACCGACATGCGCGCCGCCGCGAGCGAAATGTCGGAGGCCGCGAAACGGACCAACCTTAGTACCTCCAGCGCCGTTGAAGGGGTCAACACGTCGTCGGCCAATCTCAATGCCGTCGCCGTGGCGGCCGAACAGATGGCAGCCAGCATCAACGAGATCAGTCAGCAGGTGGCGCATGTCACCTCGGCGGTGACCCAGGCGGTCGATCGCGCGGCGACCACGGACGCCAAGGTGGCGGGCATGGCGGAGGCGGCCGAACGGATCGGCGATGTGGTGAGGCTTATTACCGATATCGCGGCGCAGACCAATCTGCTGGCGTTGAACGCAACCATAGAGGCCGCCCGGGCCGGCGATGCCGGCAAGGGCTTTGCCGTGGTCGCCGGGGAGGTCAAGAGCCTGGCCGCCCAGACCGCCCGCGCCACCGAGCAGATCGGCGCCCAGATCGTGGCGATCCGGGGCGCCACCGACGAAGCGGTGTCCGCGGTGCACGAAGTCAGCCTCGCCATCCGTCAGGTGGAGTCGGTCGCCGGCGCTATCGCCGCGGCGGTGGAGGAGCAGGCCGCCGCGACCCAGGAGATCAGCAGCAGCGTCCAGAGCGTCACCCAGGCCACCGCCACCGCCGCGCAGTCGATGGAACAGGTGCTGTCGATCGCGGTGCGGACAGATACGATCAGCCAGTCCGTTCTGACCGCGGCGGGGGAGGTCGGCCAGACCTCCGACACCTTGCGGACCGAGGTCAACGACTTCCTGGCCGCCATGTCTCGGGTCGATTCCCGAAGAACGGCGAGCCTATGAGCGCATCTCCGGCGCCGGCGCCATGGCCGTCTTGCATATCGCCGGGCAAGCTGAAGCGAAGGCCGTCATCAGGAACATCTCGTTGGGCGGCATGTCCCTGGGACACGACGGCCAGGTGCCATCCGGCACCACCATGCAGGTCGAACTCCCGGCGGGCGGCACGGTATCGGGCCGTGTCGTGCGATCCGAGGGTGGGGAACTGGCCATATCGCTCCGCCAGGATGCCGCGACGCAGGCTCTTGTGACCAAGACTCTCGATGCGTTCCGGCACCCCCAGCGGAAGCAGGCCGCATGAACGATTGATGCCGACGGGCGGGGCCGTTGGCCGAGACCGCCCCTTTGCCGTCGTTGCCGACCTTGATTTGGCAACTTGCGCTTCGACGGCGGGGAGCGGGTTGGCGGACCAAGTCCAGCAATGACGATGAGGGGAGGCCTATCGGTCGTTGTTTTGGCTGGTCGGTACGAGACACCGCTGCGTGGCCATCCAAGCTGGCCCGACGTCGCCATCCCGGCCTATAATCGCCTTCAGTGAAGACAACACAGAAGGGCAGGGCCAGGATGGCAAACGATCCAATCGTCGACGCAACCGCGCTTTCAGGTCTCGGCTCCATTCGCTACCTGGACGCGCGTGATCAAGCAGCGTTCGATGCCGGTGCGGCTCCGAACGCAATGCGGGTCGCCTCGGACGGATGGGACACCGCTGCCAAGGCGGCCGGTGTCGGCTTCCACGACCTGGCGCATTGGGAGCGGGAGATCGCCGCGCTCGGCCTGGACGACACCATGCTGGCCGCCGTCTACGACAATGGTGGCATGACCAACGCCGCCCGTGTCTGGTTCATGTTGCAGCATTACGGCGCGCGTGCGGTGATCATCAACGGCGGCTGGCCGGCGATGCAGGGGCTGTCGCTGCCGGCGGGCCTGCCCGCATCCACGAAACCGTTCCATGCGCGGGAGAATGCCGGCGCGGTCGGGCTGGTGGAGCGCACCACGCTCCGCGATCAGCTGAATGGCCAGGCGCATGTGTTCGATACTCGCACACCCAAGGAATATTCCGGGGAGGATCAGCGCAAGAACCCGCGCGGCGGCCATCTGCCGGGGGCGCGAAACCTCTCGCACACTGAGCTGATGACCAACGGCATCGTGCACACCGGGCCGGCGTTGCGCGCCATGCTGGAAGGCGTCGGCTTCCAGGCGAGCGACCGGATTGTCACGCATTGCGAGGGGGGCGGACGCGCGGCCTTGGCTGCCGCGGCGGCGGTGCGCGCCGGGTTTGGGGATGTGCGGGTGTACTATCACAGCTTCTCCGACTGGTCGCGCGACGATAGCTGCCCGGTGGTGCGGGACTGATCCCAGGGACCGCCGCCAGGAACTGCCCCCTGGAACTGCCCCCTGGAACCGCCCCCTGGGGACTGACCCCGGGGACCGCTGCACCGTCCCTTCGTCATCGCCGAGCTTGACCCGGCAATCCGCGCTTCAACGGAAGGAAAGGATTGCCGGATCAAGTCGAGCACCGACAGAGAGGGAATGGCGCATCGGTCAAAGGGCAGGTCGGTTGGAATAGCGGTTCCATTTTGGCGTGTGGCCAGCCCACACCATCATGGCCCGCGTAAACCGGCCACCCACGGCTTTTCTGCGATTAATACCAACCCGCCAAAACAATGACCCATAGGCGTCCCCTCATCGTCATTGCCGGACTTGATCCGGCAACCCACCCCCTGCCGTTGAAGCGCGGGTTGCCGGGTCAAGCCCGGTAATGACGGAGAGGGCGGTTCATAGGTCATTGTTTCGGCCGGTTGGTATAACACGGCAACTCGTGGATGGAGGCCCGTTCACAACCCGTATTAAGCAGTCGTTGTTACCCGTCGCCTAACCGGCGACCGTGACCGTAACGTGGTCCGGGACCGGGACAACCTGTGTGTCGGGCAGCGTCCAGAACGTGTCCCCCTCCTGGAAGCCGCAGCGTGAGAACAAGTCCCGGCACGGAAAGTTCAACTCTGTCTTCAACAGTCGGCCTCTGATGTCCCCGTGGGTATCGTTGCGAACCCTGCCGATGATCGTTCCCATCACGGCTTCCTCGACACCCAGCCCGAGGACACGACACGACATCACCCATTGCTCGATCGAGGCTCCAGACACCAGGACGACGCCGACCAGGCCGTAATGCCCGGCAAAATTGTCTTCGACGTCGAAGACATAGTAGCGCCCGCCATGTCCGAGGAACCGTTCGCAGTCTTCGTGGCGCCACCGCCGGCCCGTGGTGTTGAATTGGTTGGTCTTGTTGATCAGCTCAAATGCACGGGCAAATCGCGGATGCTCCGTATTGTCGATGACGGATATGCTCACGTTGGGCGAGGCGGATTGCAGAAACTCCTCCCGCGACATCGTTGCCCGCCTGTCTTCGCGCTCGAACTGGCGTTGTATCATTTCTGTTCGGTTGGAGGATTCGGCGGTAACGGAGGCGACCTGAGTCTCGCTGGCCCAGAGCAGGGTCTGGCGGAGGTAATAGGGGTGGCGGCCGAGAATCCGCATATCGGGGTAGGCGCTTTGCATCGCGTTGCGCTCGACCGGGTTGTCGTCCACGAACACCACGGATCGGGGCAGAATGTTCATGCCGGCCAGGATGTCCGCCATGTTTTCGGCCTTGGGTCGCCAGTTGATGCGCACCGCGGCAAAATCAGTCAGGGAAATCCGGCGATCGAAGATCTTGTCCCAGATCTCACGGATGCGCCCCTCGTCATTCTTGCTGATGATGGCCAGCAGGATGCCGCGCTGTTTCAGATATTGCAGGGCTTCGACGACCCCGCTGGGCCAACCCGCGATCATCAAGGGCGAGACGTCTACCATGTCGCCGCTGACGCCATTCCACAGCGTGTCGTCCAGATCCAGCACAACCGCCTTGACCGCATCGGCCTGGCGGACCACGCGGTGCATGGCGATCAATTCGGCCCAGACCGCGTTTGGATACTCATCCCGTCGAGAGAGCCGAAAATGGTCTCGCAGATACGCGATCGGTTCCATCCGTCCCGAGATTCGAGTGTGCGGCGCCACGGTTGCGTTGTGGGTGGTGGCGTTCACCAGGTCGTCTTGCAGATAGCGTCGGCCGAGTGAGGATGCGATCCGGTCCAGGTCCAGGATATAGGCGTTCTTTCGTTGAGTAACGATAGATTCAAGATATTCGTTCAGTCTGGAAACAAAATACTCCGGATTTCGCATGTCGAAGCGCGGAAATAATTTGCCGAGGGGATTTGCCTGCGGCACCAGGAAGTTCGCGACGAAGGTCAAGACGCCGTGGCTGGTGTTCCAGGCGAGCAGGCTATCGAGTTTGAATGCCAACCGCTTGCAGGCAAGCGTAAACAGCTTTTCGTGCGCCTCGGCCGTGGCCATTCCGAGCGTCGCGAACTGGCGTCCCATCAGGCCGGCAAGCGGCATCTGCACGACCTGAAAATCGTAGTTCATATCGGGGTCGTAGGGCGGGGGAGGGCTGCCGTTATTGGTATTGATCACATCGACGGGAACGCCGGAGGGATTGGTCCGATGGAATCCCCAGGTGATCAGATGGCACGACCCCACGAAGGCAAGCCGGGTCAGCGGCAACGGCGCGACCGACAGGGACGTTGGCGACAGGAACGCCGCACCGTTGTGGCGACCATGCCACTCGGCCAACGTGGGATCGATCACAGGGCGAATCATGACGAACTCCGGATTGCGCCGATCCTATGTCAGCGGCGATGCCGACGACCAACAGAATCTATGATCCCGGCGGCCTGGAACCGGGTGTCGAGGACGTCTCGATCCGGCTCCGTTGGTCTTATGGTGCCGCCAACCCGGCGCGTCGCGCAAACAACCGTGACAACGGGCTCGCCGGCTTCCAGGCCAGCCGTTCGGTGACCAGAGCCGCTGCCAATCCGGTCTGATCGGCGCGGAACGCGGCCTCGATCAAGGTCAGGTCCAACAGGTCCCGCTGGGCGTGGCTGCCGCCGAACCGGTGGGCGATGGCGCGGACGGGGCGCAGCAGCGACGCCGTGGTGGCGTAATCGCCATCACCGAACGCCCGGATCGCCTGGGCGACGGGATAGCCGACGTCGCGCGTGAAGGCCGCGTTGTCGCCGAAGCCGCGCAAAGCCTCGCGTTGGGACGCCAGCACCTCGTTCGCCGCGTCCCGTCGTCCGGCGCCGACGAAGGCCATCACCGCGTGCACGTCGTTGAACGCGTAGTTGCCGGCTGTGGCGATGGGGGCCCAGCGATCCGCCACGGCTGCCCAGCGGTCACCCACCTCGATCCCGCGCAGATGCAGCCGCCACAGCAGCGCCGAGGCATCGATCAGGTCCAGCACCACGCTGGATTGCCCGCCATGCACCGGCCCGTCGAACAGCGCCAGGGCGGCTTCGGTGTCGCCCAGTTCCAACTGATACAGCGCGACATGCCACCAGTTATGCACCGCGAAGAAACTGTCGCGCGACCAGGCGTCGGGATTGCCCGTCATCCAGGCGATGCCGTCATGCGGACGGCCCTGCATCTCCAGCACATGCGCGACCGCGTGCTGCGACCAGGCGTCGCGTGGCTGCAATTCGACACCGAGCCGCCCCTGAGCCTCGGCTTCCGTGTATTGGCCGTTTTCCTCCAGCCCGAACGCATGCATGCCCAGGATCGCGTGATAGGCCGGCATGGAGCGGTCCCATTCCGGCAGCGCCCGCACGATCCGGTCGCGCAGCATCCGCGCCTGGCCGGTGAAGAAGTCGATCTGGTGCCCGACCTGCAAGGCGACCGCGTCCAACGGATCGGCGATGGCGACATCTTCCAGCACGCGTCCGGCGGCATGCCAGCGCCCATCGGCAAGGTGGCCGAGGGCAGCGACATGGCCGCGTTCGGCCTCGGTGCCGCCCAGGGTCAGGGTCGCGTCGTGGGAGGCGCGGGCGACCTTCATCCCGTCGGGCTCGGTGCCGAGAACATGCATATAGCCCTTCAGCACATGCGCCATCACGAAGCCGGGGCTGGCGTCCAGCGCCGCATCGACACTGGCGACCGGGTCCTCGATCAGGCAGCGAAGCTGGTGGCAGGCAATGTCGTACTGGGCAACGGCATCCGGGCTGGCGCCGGTCGGGTGGGGGCTGGTGGTCGCGGTCACGGGACGGACCTCCTCCGAAATCGGCCGCCTGGCAGCGAGCCGGGATGTGGGCCAAGGGGCAAGCTATCACCGGCGAGCGGCGATACGAGTGGGTCGGACACGATGGCATAGGGGGCGTGGCGGGCCAGAAACGCCTCCGATCCGAGATCAGCATAGAGGTCATAGGCTTCCAGGCACAGCGCCGGGGTTGCCGGGAAGGATTTGTGGCTGAACCCACCCAGCACACGCGCATAATCGTCACGATTGAGGCCGAAGCCATGCGCAACCGCCGCGTCCATGGCGGCGCGCAACCGCCACCGGTCGGCCTCGTGCGGGATCGCGGGCCAATTCATGGGCGGGCCGGTCTCATGCCAGGCCGCACCGAACTGGTCCGTCCATAACGGCGCATAGCCGGCATGGTTGGCACATAACCGGACGACGCTTTGCGCCAGGAAGCACCGCGTCGGTTCGTCCAGCGCGGGCAACGGCAATCCGTCCAGAATATACAGGCTCAGATGCGTCGCCGCCTTCCGGCGCACCAGCCAGTCGAACGGATGCGCGTTCAGCAGGGCGCACAGCACCAATGCATCCAGCATCGACCGCGTGGCGGGGGAGCGTTCGACCGTCGCCGTATGCCCCAGCACGACCTCCGGCGGCAGGATCGTGGCGATGGTGGTGTGCTCGTCTGAAGCGCGGGCGATGTCGCGAAACGCCAGGCGGAAATGGGACGCGGCGTCGCGCACGGCGGGTTTCGATGTCAGCGCCGCAACGGGCACGCGGTAGCGCGGCCTGGTGTCCCAGCGATCGGTGTATTGATGAAAGGTTTTTCCTTCATGCAGCATCAGTCCGTCGCCGTCCGTGGTGAAACGGAAGGCGTCGTCGGTCATGTGCAGGTCGCGACCCAGGCGGATGCCGGCGGCCGCACACCAGGACCCGAGCGTGTGCGGCGCGGCGAACAACCGGCGCGCGACGGCGTGTTCGGCCGGGTCGTGCAGTTCCAGCAGGGTCTGGTGCGCGCCGCCGGACGCCGCGATGAAGCCGCGGTCGTAGTCCATCAGGCGGGACGGGTCGTCTGCCTGCTCGATCGAGTCCAGGTAGAAGGCGCAGCGCAACGCCGAGGCCGGCCCGGGGCGGCGCACGATCACCAGCGCGAATTTGAAGCGGCTGTCGATGTCGAACAGCTTCTTGCGATTTTCGAACGACAGGCAGGTGTCCAGACCGGCGTCCAGATACAGGCGCCTGATGCCGGTGGTGCCCTCATTGGCATGAAAGGCGGAGGGCAGTAGCAATCCGATGGCGCCATTGGTCGAGGTCAGGTCTACGGCGCGTTCGGCGAACAGGCGGAAGGCGTCCAGGTTGCCGGCCGTGGTGGCGCTGCCGATATCGGCCTTTTGGTGGCGATACAGGCGCGCGGCGATGCGCTTCTGCCGCTCGAACCCGTCCTTGTAGCGGGCGAATTCGGCGGCGATGGTCGGGTCGGCCAGGACGCGCTGTTCGATCAGGGTGCGCTCGCGCTTGGTCGGCGCATCCAGCACCGTCAGGTCGTGGGCGGAGACGAAATCCTTGGTGCTGTGCAGGATCACGTCCCAGGGCGGATTGCCCAGCACGGCATCGAAGCCGCCTTCGGATTGGAAGACCTCCGGGAATTCCAGATCCCAGGGCAAGGCGAGCGCCCCGGCGTCCAGGATCGCCGTCTGGCGGGCGGTCAGGGTCGGCGGCCAAATGCCGGTTTCGGCGACATGGCGGGCCAGGGCCAGATACTCGTCATCGGCTTCGCGCGTCGCCAGCATCGCCGCCCCGGCCCAGGCGCGGGCGAGTTGGCGTAGCGGCAGGCGCACATCGTCCAGCCGGCGTTTGGCGGCTTCCTTCAGCACCAGATCGGCGATATCGCGCCCGATCGAGGCTTCCAGGTTGCGCACTTCCGCCAGCGCCGCGTGATTGATCGCCTCCAGCCGGTCCGCCACCCCGGCGGCGAGCAGCTTGTCCAAGGGACCGCCTCCGACCGGCAAGGTGCGCAAATGCGCGAAGAACGGTCCGGACAGCGAATCCGCGTGCAGCAACCGGTGATCGAGAAAGGTCAGCGGCAATCCCTCGGCGTGGGATTCCAGCCACAGCGCCAGTTTCGCCAGTTCCACCGCCAATCGGTTGCGATCCACCCCATACAGGCAATGCACCGCGACCAACCGCCGGCAGATCGCCAGCCCGCGCCATTCCGCCAGCCCGGCGCCGGCCGATGCGCGGGAGGGCAGATAGGATTGCAACATCCGGTCGGGGTCGGGGATGGCGTCCAGCCGAGCGCGCAGGGTCGCGGCGCGGGCGAGCAGTTGAGCGCGGTCCGGTGGGGGCGGGTTGGGGCGGTCTGGGACCGATGGCCCGGTTGCCTCCCCGGTTTGCGCGCTGTTGCCTTCGGGCATCGCGGCGACGGAGAAAACTCTCCCCCTCCCCTTGCGGGCTACGGTTGTCGCACAAGTGCGGAACGACTTGCGAATCAGTCTTTTCTCCGAATCGATGCGCTGATCGGTTCAGGGATAGGGCGCACATCACATGATCGACGCTAAACTTGGGGGTTTTGGGGACAAGC
>CALQHT020000024.1 GCA_943330455.2 Nitrosovibrio sp. Nv4
CGCTGAGATTCGGTAAGACCAGCGATCCCGTCAAGCCACGCTTCGAATGCAGTCGCTTCCATGCTGCCCCCCCGCCGGTGGCATCCTAGCCGATTTCAACAAATACCGCTATAAGAGCCTAAAGTAAACTCTCAAAACGACCTGAATCGGCGCGTCCTGTCAGTCGGATGGCGGGCGATCCTGATGTCGGATCTTAAAAACCGCGAGGACCGTGACAGGCCTCCGCTCAGGCGGTCTCAAAACAAGGACGCGCGCGTTAACCCACCGCACATTATTTCTACAAACAATGTCTGATCAACGCATTACGGATCTGTCTTCACCCGGGAATCCGGCCCGGGCGCGAATTTTCTTGCCACGGGGCGGCCTGTCAGCCTAGAACATAACGTGAATATTTAGACCCAGTCATGACCCTCACCCGCGCAGAAACCAACCGCACGCGTCCGAATCCAGCCTACGACGCAGTCTGCGCGCCTGTGTTGTGGTGCCGTTATCGGCAACGTGCCACCCGATCGCCGGCGTCTCCACTAAGTCTCTTGGCTCTTTTACCAACGGTCCGAGCCATTGACCCATAGGCCTCCCATTACCTTCATTGCCGGACTTGATCAGGCTACCCGCCCCCTCCCGTTGAAGCGCGAGTTGCCTGATCAAGTCCGGCAACGGCGCGGTTGGCCGAGCATCGGTCAAAGGTTGTGGCGGTTGGTCTTATGGCACCATGTATCGACGGGCCTGATGGTATTCGCCAGTCCCTGCACTGCGCGGTGGCGGGTTACCTGATGCGGCGGCATCGTGACCCGCGTTCCTCCGTGGTGGAGACCCGAGGACGCAAGGCGACGCGCAAACGCGATCGCACCGCTGGGCGTGTCCGTGCGCCCAGTTGGAGCGATTACTCTTGCGTGTCGCCTAACCTTGAGTCCGACCGGTGTGACCCGGCACGGGCAAAACCGTAGCGGGTCAACGCATCCGTGCGGGCGGTTGCCCTGGAACGGCAGGCGGCTGAAACTGGGGCATGACACAAGCCCTCTCCACCGATCTGGACCCCATCCTGGACTCCCTGCCCACCCGATATCCTGGCCCGGGAGGTGCGGTGGCGGTGGTGCGGGATGGGCAGGTGTTGGTTCGCCATGCCTGGGGCTGGGCCAATGCCGAACGGCGCATTCCCTTCACCCCGTCCACGCTGTTTCGCATGTGTTCGATCACCAAGCAGTTCACCTGCGCCCTGGTGCTTGATGCATTTCCCGATCCGTCGGACCTGGATGGCGATGTGCGCGCCCGCCTGCCGCTGTTGGGACAAACCGCACCCGGCGCCCTGCATCTCTGCCACAACCAGTCGGGCCTCAGAGATTACTGGGCCGTCGCCATGCTGCTCGGCGCCCCCGTCGAATCGCCCTTCGGCGACACCGAGGCCACTCGGCTTATCGCCGCCACCCGCAGCCTGCATTTCCAACCCGGGACGCGGTTTTCCTACGTCAACCAAAACTTCCGTTTGTTGTCCGACATAGTGCAGGACCGGACGGGTCGGAGCTTCGCCGAACTGCTGCGCACCCGCATCTTCGATCCGGTGGGGATGGAGACGGCATTGCTCGCCGCCGACACCAACGCCATGCCGGATGGCACCCAGGGCTATGAAGGCACCCAGGCCGGCGGTTTCCGCGCCGCCGAGAACCGCATCGTCTGGACGGGGGATGCCGGCCTCGGCGCGTCCCTGGATGACATGATCGCGTGGGAGCGGCATATCGACGCGACGCGCGACCAGGCGGACTCGCTCTACAACCGCCTGTCGGCTCCGGTTGGCTTCGCGGACGGTGCCGCGGCTCCTTATGGTTTTGGCTTGGCGCGCTCCACCGAGTTCGGCCGAGCGGTGACGGGTCATGGAGGGGCGTTGCGGGGGTGGCGGAGTCATCGGCTGCATGTGGCGTCGGAGCGGATTTCGGTCGTTGTCCTGTTCAATCACCTGTCCGATGCGCGCGGCGCGGCGATGGATGTTCTTGGGGCGTTGCTGAGGCAGACGCCGTGTCCAACCCGGGAAGTGCCGCTGAGGCCTAGCTGGCTGGGTGCCTATATCGAACCGGAGACCGGATTATCGGTGCGGATCGAGGCGGTGTCGGACTCCCGGGTCCGTTTGCGTTACGGACATTCCGGCGAAATGCTCGACCTGGCGGAAGACGGATCGGCGAGCAACGGGTCGGGGACCCGCCTGCGAGCCGGGGATGGCGGGTTGTGGATGGACCGCCCGCAGGAGAACCAGAGTTCTCGGCTGCGGCCAAACGGCGGCGTGCCGACGGCCGATGTCGGGGGGCGCTATCGCTGTGCCGAACTGGAGGCCGAATTGACCGTGGTCGAGACCGGGGGAACGCTCTATGGCGCATTTTCCGGCTTTCTGGGGCAGGGGCGCATGGAGTTGCTGGACCCGATCGGGCGCGATCTGTGGGCGCTGCCCTGTCCGCGCGGATTGGACCACACGCCGCCGGGCGACTGGACGTTGGCGTTCCGGCGCGATGCAAGCGGGCGGGCGGTTGGGGTGACACTCGGTTGCTGGCTGGCCCGCCGCCTGGATTATGGTCGAGTCGATTGAGGGCGAGGGCGCACGCGCGGGACGCCAATGCGTGACGCCAATTCGGGGGAGAACACACATGGCCACACCGACCGGTAAGGAGTTCGTCGGCGAGCGTCTGGGCGGCTTCGTCGCAGGCTCATGTTGGGACGATCTGCCGCGGGCGCTCCGTCACGAGGCCAAGCGTTCCCTGCTCAATTTCATCGGCTGTGCCCTTGGCGTTGCCCGGACACCGCCGATCGAGATGGCCATGCGGGTCCTGTTGCCGCTGTCCGGCGCTGATCGGGTCACCGTGCTGGGGCGCCCCGAACGGCTGGACCCGCTGGGGGCGGCGTTCGTCAATGCGGTGGGCGGGAACCTGCTCGACTACGACGACACCCATCTGCGCACGGTTATCCATCCGACGGCCCCGGTCGCCCCCGCGGTATTGGCCCTGGCGGAGCAGCGGGGCCTGTCCGGTGTCGATGTGCTGCATGCGTTCCTGCTCGGTGCCGAGGTCGAGTGCCGCATCGGCAACGCCGTTTCCCCCGGTCATTACGCGCGGGGCTGGCATATCACCTCCACCTGCGGGGTGTTCGGCGCCGCGGCGGCGAGTGCTCGCCTTTTGGGCCTGGACGCGACGCAGACCTGGCACGCGCTGGGCATCGCTGCGAGCCAGTCCGCCGGGATCGTCGAAAACCTGCCCAGTTCGGCGAAGAACGTCAGTGTGGGGAACGCCGCGCGCAACGGGCTGTTCGCCGCGTTGCTGGCCGAACAGGGGTACGAGGCCGCGCCGGCCGCCATCGAAGGTGCCCTGGGCTGGGCTCGGGCGATGGGCGATGTGCCGACGGTGGCCGACATCACCGACGGGTTGGGGGAGCAGTGGGAGATGCTGCTGAACACCTACAAGCCCTATCCGTGCGGGATCGTGATGCACGCGGTGATCGATGCCTGCCTGGCGTTACGGCGCGACCACGCGGTGAACCCGGCGGAGATTGAGGCGGTCACCGTCTCCGGTGACCAATTGCTGCTGGATCGTGGCGACCGGGTGGTGACCAACGACCGCGACGCCAGGGTCAGCATCCATCACTGCGCCGCCGTGTCGTTCCTGTTCGGCGCCGCGGGATTACGGGAGTTTTCGGACGCGTTGGTCCATGAACCGGCGGTTGTCGCTCTGCGTGGCCGCACGAAGGCGGTTCTGGACCCCGCCAGCCCCCGAGGTTCGGCCACCGCGACTCTGCGGATGATGGACGGACGCGTGCTAACCGCGACCGTGCTGCATGCTCAGGGCAGTGCGGAATATCCGCTGCCCGATACGGCGATCGAGGCGAAGGTGCGGGACCTAGGCCGTTTCGGTGGGTTTGCCGGATCGATGGACGAGGTGATCGCGGCGGTGTGGGGGCTGGATGGTGCGGCGACGGTCGCGCCGTTGATGCGCGCGGCCGGGCGAGGGTAGGGCGGCGGGCGACGGCATGCCTAACCGACGGGATCGTCTGCCGTTGGGAGAAAATAAGAAAATCCTCCCCCTCCCCTTGCGGGAGGGGGTTGGGGGGAGGGGTAGAACAGCACGGACATTGCTTGAATTCCCTCCCCCCAGCCCCCTCCCGCAAGGGGAGGGGGAGAATTTTCTCTTTTTCCGATTTTTTCCCCTGCGGATATTCCCCCTGAAACATGTGACGGCCACAACCCTTCGGGCCGCCACCTCATCCAAATTAAGCCACCTTAGCTGCCTTGCGGCTCACCATCGCTTCGATCGCCGTGTCGTCGTACCCCAGTTCCCGCAGCACCTCCCCGGTATGCTCCCCAAGTCGCGGCACGTGGCGGCGGATATTGGCCGGCGTGCTGTCGAAACGGATCGGGGGACGAGCGGTCCGGATGGCGCCCTCCGACGGGTGTTCGGTGACCGGGAACATGCCGACTGCCTTCAGGTGGGGCTGTTCGGCGACCTCGGTCATTTTGGTGAAGCTGGTATGCGGCACGTCGATACGCAGCAGCAGTTCCTCCCATTCCGCCGTGGTGCGGGTCAGGGCGATCTCGCGCATCCTGGCATAGACGACGTCGATGTTCTGGTTGCGCTTGACCGGGTCATTGATACCGAGCTGCTCGATCAGTTCGGGGCGGTCGACGGCTTCGAAGAAGGCACACCAGTTGGCGGCGGAGTAGGGCAGCATGGTCAGCCAGCCGTCCTTGGTCTTCGCGGGTTTGCGTTCGCGCATCCGTTTGTAGCCGGGTTCGCCGATGCTGGGCTCGAAGCTCATGCCGCCCATCATTTCGACGCTGTTGAACGCGGTCAGGGTTTCCAGCATGGGCACTTCCAGCAACTGGCCGACCCCGCTGCGTTCTCGCTGATACAGGGCGGCGCAGACGGCCGAGACCATCGCCATGCCGGTCAGTTTGTCGGCGGCGAGGCTGGGGACGAATTGCGGTTCGGCGTCCGATCCCATGGCGGAGGCAAACCCGCTGGCCGCCTGGATGATTTCGTCGAATGCAGGCCGAGCGCGCCAGGGGCCGTTCTGGCCGAAACCGGTGGCGACGGCGTAGATCAGGCGCGGGTTCAACGCCTTGCAGGTGTCGTAGCCGAAGCCCAGACGCGCCATGCCCGCGGGGCGAATGTTGCTGACCAGCACATCGACCGTGGGGATCAGCCGGCGCAGCACGTCCTTGGCGTCCTCGGTCTTCAGGTCCAGCGCGATGGAACGCTTGTTGCGGTTGATCTGCAAAAACACCGAGGCCATGCCGCGATGGCGGAACAGGCCGGAATTGCGGGCGGTGTCGCCGTTGAGACCCTCCACCTTGATGACGTCGGCGCCCCAGTCGCCCAGGGTTTGGGTGGCGAACGGACCCAGGACCACGGCGGTCAGGTCGAGGACGCGAACGCCTTTCAGCGGGCCGGTAGCATCGGTCCCGATAGCATCAGTCCCTGCGGTATCAGTCATGGCGGTCAGATTCCGAACGGTTTCAAGTGACGATAGGCTGGACACGCGGCCCTGGCGACCATCGGACGAATGCCCAGCGACACGCCTCCGCGCGTGCATGCCCGCGGCAGGCGGTATCCAGCACCGGCCGTTGGGAGGGCAGTCCCCTCCCGGGTCGTCTCAGGACAGTGGGCCGGTGGTCAGGACCTGAGTTCTCCACGCACATAGCGCCGCGTCAGAATCCGTAGATGGTTGCGGAAATGCGGGCGCATCTTGGCCGACCACGGCGTTCCCGCGCCCGTCTTCCAAGCGTCCGAGAACGTCACTTCGGGCGATTCAAGGTGGTACAGCGCGATATAGCGATGGGTGCCCGTCATGTCGCGAAAGCGGCGGGCGCAGATCGTGCCAGGAACCGCGGACAGCGCCGGGATGTGCTCGTTGTCGTACCAGTCGTTGAACTCGGCCTCGTGCTCGGGGTCGACATTCATCGCGTTGACCAGCAGGCCGCCGGCCGCGGCCGGTGCGACCGCGTTGCCGGGATTGGTCTGTTCGCCGTCGAAGCGGATCAGCCGTTGGCACATCGGCCCGACCCGCTTGGACCAGGGCGACAGATTGTCGTAGGCGATCGCCAGATAGGGGGGCGACTTCAACACGTCCAAGCTGTCCAACTCATAGCTGGCGACGGCGTGCTTGGGGTTGGCGACGCTGATCCAGCGCTCGCAGGTGCCGAAACCGGGGACGCGCTCGCGTTCCGGGATGTGCTCCAGGTCGTACCAGTCGTGAAATTCGTCCGCATGCGCGTTGGTGTAGTCGAACGCCACCAGCAGGATGCCCTTGGCCATTGTATCGCTCCCATCGTTTGATGCCGAGCATATTCGCGCGGACGGGCTTGTTGCGCCAGACTCTCCCTTTCATCAGGCCCCCTCTCCCCGACACCTGCCTACCCTGGCATGATGCTGCCATGTCCGAGTCGCCCCCATGCTGCATTTGACCAAACTCGCCGTCGGCGTCCGCGACAGCGAGCATCTGCGCGCGTTGCAGGCCGAACGGATGCGGACCAGCCCGCCCCTGCGGCATCGCACCCGGAACTTCCCGCGCCGGCGTGATGAGGTGCTGGACGGGGGCTCCATGTATTGGGTGGTCGGCGGCACCATGCTGGTGCGCCAGCGCATCCTGGACCTGATCGAGGACCAGCGCGACGACGGCACCCCATGCAGCGCCATCGTGCTGGACCCGGAGCTGGTGCCTCTGATAGGCCGCCCCACCAAGGCGTTCCAGGGCTGGCGCTATCTGCAAGCCGACGACGCGCCGCTCGACATGGCGGATATCGGCGCCGTCCTGGGGATCGAGGCGCTGCCGGCCGGTCTGCGCCGGGAATTGCGGGCGCTCTGCCTGCTGTAGAGCGTGGCGGAGAGACGTTGTCCGGCGACACGGCGGACGGATGGGCCGCGGCGGTGCGTTCCTGCTTGGTGGCGGACGACGTCTGCTCCCAACAGCGAACGCCGTAACGGGCTTCATCCAATTCGATCGGGCGCAGATCCATCGGCCAGCGCGGTTCATAAGCCTATGGTCCGCGGGACGCATGAGCAATCGGATGCGGGACCTTGCCGCATGGACCGTTTTCGAGATAAATTTGACATATGATAATTACTATTGAGGCCCGACGCATCCCGCGCTATCCTCCCGTCGCTGTCCACAAGGAACACTCGGGCGCGTTCGGCTTTGTCCGGACGCGCCTTCTCTTTGTCACCACTGTGCGTCCCATCCCCCGAGGCGTTGCACGCGCGCACGGAAACAGTGCAATACCCCGTCTCACATGAAGCATGTTCACGTCATCGGTGCCGGATTGGCCGGCTTGTCGTCGGCGCTCCGATTGAGCGGCGCGGGGACCAAGGTCAGCCTCCATGAGGCGGGGCCGGCGGCCGGCGGGCGCTGTCGGTCGTATTTCGACAAGGAATTCGACCGGCGCATCGACAACGGCAACCACCTGCTGTTGTCGGGCAACCGCTCCACCTTCGCCTATATCGACGAGATCGGCACCCGGGACCAATTTCCGATCCCGCGCCGGCCTCGGTTCCCGTTCATCGACCTGAAAACCGGCGAGCGCTGGGTGGTGCGGCCGAATCGCGGACGCATCCCATGGTGGATACTGGCCAGCTGGCGGAGCGTCCCAGACACGCGGCTGAGCGACTATCTCGGCATGGCCCGGATCACCCGTATCCGCGACGATACCGTGGTGGGGGAATCCATGCGGCGGGGGCGGCTCTATTGGCGCCTGGTGGAACCGCTGGCCGTCGCAGCGCTGAACACGCGACCGCAAGCCGGCTTGGCGCGCCTGCTGGGCGCGGTGATGCGGGAGACTCTGTTGCGGGGCGGCAAGCACTGCATCCCGACCTTCCCGCGCGGCGGGCTGTCGGAGGCGCTGGTCGACCCGGCCGTCGCTTTGCTGCGGAAACGGGGTGGCGAGGTCGCGTTCAACCACCGGTTGACCCGTCTGGAAACGCAGGACAACCGGATTGTTGCGCTGTGGTTCGGCACCGAGGCGATCCGCTTGAGCCCCGAGGAGTCCGTCGTCCTGGCGGTGCCACCCTGGATCGCCGGCGATCTGCTGCCGGCCCTGATCGTTCCGAATTCGTTCGAAGCGATCGTGAACGTGCATTTCCTGATGCAGGAGGATGTCGCCAAGGGCGTCGTCGCCGATACCGGCTTCATCGGCATCCTGGAAGGCACCGCGGAATGGCTGTTCATCAAGCCCGGCCATGTTTCGGTGACGATCAGCGCGGCCAACGCCCTGGTGGACGACCCGGCGCGCGCCATCGCCGCCGCAGTCTGGCCGAATGTATGTGCGGCGCTGGAGATGGACAATCCGTCCGGGACAGAATTGCCACCGTTTCGCGTGGTGAAGGAAAAGCGCGCCACCTTCGCCGCCACCGCCGAACAGGAGTTGCGGCGCCCGAAATCGCGCTCGGCCTTCGCCAACCTGGCCTTGGCGGGAGACTGGACCGCGACCGGCCTGCCCGCCACCATCGAGGGCGCCATCCGCTCCGGCCGGGTCGCCGCCGACATCATACTCAAGAGCTGACCGATGGATATGGGTAGCGTAGACCTGTCCGACGAAACTCTGGCGGGATCGATCGCGCGCGCGACGCAGGCGTTGCGGCAACGCCAGGCGCCGGACGGGCATTGGGTGTTCGAGCTGGAAGCCGATGCGACCATCCCGGCCGAGTATGTGCTGCTGGAGCACTTTCTTGACCGTATCGATCCAGTGCTGGAAGCGAAGATCGGGGTCTATCTACGCTCGATCCAGGGCACGCATGGCGGCTGGCCGCTGTTCCATGACGGGGCGTTCAATATCTCGGCCAGCGTGAAGGCGTATTTCGCGCTGAAGGCGATCGGCGACGATCCGGTCGAACCGCACATGGTCCGTGCGCGGGAAGCGATCCTGGCGGCGGGCGGGGCGGAACGGGCCAACGTGTTCACGCGGGCGCAGTTGGCGCTGTTCGGGCAGGTGCCGTGGCGGGCGGTGCCGGTGATGCCGCTGGAAATTATGCATCTGCCGCTGTGGTTTCCGTTCCACCTGTCGAAAGTGTCCTATTGGTCGCGCACCGTGATCGTGCCGCTGCTGGTGCTGATGGCGCTGCGCCCGGTGGCGCGCAATCCGCGCGGGATTGGCATCGCGGAGTTGTTTCGTACGCCGCCCGATCAGATGACGGACTGGATCCGCGGCCCCTACCGGTCCGGCTGGGGTCGTTTCTTCAAGGGCGTGGATAGCGTGTTGCGGGTGGTCGAACCTTGGTTCCCCAAGGGCCGCCGCGACCGGGCGATCCAGAAGGCGGTCGCGTTCGTGACCGAACGGTTGAATGGCGACGACGGCCTGGGCGGCATCTACCCCGCGATCGCCAACAGCGTGATGATGTTCGATGTGCTGGGCTATCCGCCCGACCATCCGGACGCGGCCATCGCCTGGCGGGCGGTGCGCAAGCTGTTGGTGATCGAGGGCGACCGCGCCTATTGCCAGCCCTGCCTGTCTCCGGTCTGGGATACCAGCCTGGCCGGCCACGCGATGGCCGAGGCCGGGGTCGATACCAGTGCCGCCTGCGATTGGCTGCGGGAGCGGCAGGTGTTGGATGTGGTGGGCGACTGGTCGGTGCGCCGGCCCGGGCTGCGGCCCGGCGGTTGGGCGTTCCAGTATGAAAACCCGCATTACCCGGATGTCGATGACACCGCCGTGGTCGGCATGTTGCTGCACCGCAATGGCGATCCGGCGCATGAGGCGTCGATCGCCCGGGCCCGGGAGTGGATTGTTGGGATGCAGTCCTCCGACGGCGGTTGGGGGGCGTTCGAGCCGGAGAACACGCACCACTATCTGAACCATATCCCATTCGCCGATCATGGGGCGCTATTGGACCCGCCGACCGCGGACGTGACGGCGCGCTGCGTGTCATTTCTGGCGCAGATCGGGATGCCGGCGGACGATCCGGTGCTGGCGCCCGCCCTGGCGTATCTGCGGCGGGAGCAGGAGGCGGATGGAAGTTGGTTCGGCCGCTGGGGGACGAATTACATCTATGGCACATGGTCCGTGTTGTGCGCGCTGAATGCCGCAGGTGTGCCGCCCGAGGATGCGGCGGTCCGTCGCGCGGTGGCGTGGCTGGTGTCGGTGCAGCGGGACGATGGGGGTTGGGGCGAGGATGAGGAAAGTTACGCGGACGCTCCGCCTGGTCGTTACAAGGAGAGCACGGCGAGCCAGACGGCCTGGGCGTTGCTGGGGCTAATGGCGGCGGGGCAGGGGGCAAGCTCGGCGGTTGAGCGTGGGGTTGCGTATCTGGCCGCGACGCAGGGGGGGGATGGGGAATGGACGGAACTGCCTTATACGGCGGTTGGGTTTCCTCGGGTTTTCTACCTGCGGTACCATGGTTACCGGTTGTATTTTCCGTTGTTGGCGATGGCTCGGTTCCGGAATTTGCGGCGGGGGAATGGGGGGCAGGTGGAGGTCGGGTTTTAGGTGGGTACTCTCCACTTTGGCGATCATGGGAAGCGATGCCCTGCGGTCGACTGCCCGACACAAAGCTCCGGAACAATAACTGTCCGAGCAGCCATGTCGCATGGTGATTGGCCGAAGGGTGACCCTGCGTCGGACATGCCCAGGCAGCTTCAATTCTGGTATGGATGCTCGCCGCGAAAAGGGGTGACCGCCGTGACCGAGACCAAAGACATCATGACCGTTTTGCGCCGAGCTCTGCCGGACCTGCGGGCGCAGTGGCCGATCCAATCCCTCGCGCTGTTCGGGTCGCGCGTTCGTGACGATGCCACGCCCGTCAGTGATCTCGATGTCTTGGTGACCTTTGACCGGCCGGTGGCGTTGTCGTCCTTCCTCGCGCTAGAACAAGAGTTGAGCACGATCACTGGACTACGGGTTGACTTGGTCTCGGCTGCCGCGCTCAAACCCTATATCGGGGAGCGCGTGCGGGCCGAGGCCGTCCCGCTGTGACCGCTCCGCGGGATATCCGGGATTTTCTGAACGACATGGTCATGGCCTGCCGGTCGATCCTTCGCTTCACCGAAGGGATGACTCTTGACGCTTATCTCGCCGACGAGAAGACCCGTTACGCGGTGATGCGCGCTTACGAAATATTGGGAGAGGCGGTTCGGCATGTTCCCGAGCCTCTGAAATCGGCCAACCCGGATATCCCGTGGACGACGATGGCGGCCGTGCGGAATCGCATCGTGCATGGGTATTTTGGCATCGACGACATGATCCTGTTCACTACGATTGAAGAGGATACAAAGCCCTTGTTGCCGCAGCGCGAGGCGTTGGCACGTTTGAACGGTGTCGTTCTCTAGAGCGGTTCGCCGTTTCCAGTCATGGCGAAAGCGCTCTAACGTTTCTATCCCGGGTGCGTCCGATCATATTCCGGAAGGAGTGCCCCGGCGCGGTTCGCTCACCGGAAGGAGCGCCCGGGCGCGGTTCGCTCAAACGAAGACACGAACGCGCCCACCATTAGACCCAGGGCACGTCCGACCCCCTTTCACCCACCACACGCCATCAACCCAACCGCAGCTCCGAAACCCTACCCATTCATCCCCCGAACCGCCTCCACCACCGCCCGCGTCACCTCCTTCGTCGTCGCCTTCCCCCCCAGATCAGGCGACAGGATCCCCGCGGCACAAACCTGCTCCACCGCCCGCATCAGCAGATCGGCGGCAGGCTTCTCGCCCAGATGTTCCAGCATCATCGCCGCCGTCCAGAAGCTCGCGACCGGGTTGGCGATGCCTTTGCCGGTGATATCGAAAGCCGACCCATGGATCGGCTCGAACATCGACGGAGACCGCCGCTCCGGGTCGATATTCCCCGTGGGCGCAATGCCGAGAGACCCCGCCAACGCCGCGGCAAGATCGGACAGAATATCGGCGTGGAGATTGGTGGCGACGACGGTGTCTATGGATTGCGGCTTCAGGACCATGCGCATGGTCATCGCGTCCACCAGTTCTTTGTCCCAGGTCACGTCGCGATAGTCATGCGAGACCAGACCGGCGATCTCATCCCAGAACACCATGCCGTGCCGCTGGGCGTTTGACTTGGTCACCACCGTCAGATGCTTGCGCGGGCGGGACCGAGCGATCTCGAACGCGTAGCGCATGATCCGCTCGACGCCGCGGCGGGTGAAGATGGCGACCTCGGTGGCGACTTCCTCGGGCAGGCCGCGATGGGTGCGTCCGCCCTGACCGGCATACTCGCCTTCGGAATTCTCTCGCACGATCACCCAGTCCAGATCGCCAGGCCCGACATTGCGCAGCGGCGACGTGACCCCGGGCAGGATGCGGGTCGGGCGGACATTGGCATACTGGTCGAACCCCTGGCAGATCGCCAGCCGCAGCCCCCACAGAGAGATATGGTCGGGGATGTTGGGGTCTCCCACCGCACCGAAATAGATCGCATCCGCGGTGCGCAGCCAGGCCAGCGCGTCGGCCGGCATGAACTGCCCGTGCTTGCGGTAGTAATCGGACCCCCAGTCATAATGGTCGATCTTCAAGGTGAACCCGCCATCCCGAGACGCCACGGCGTCCAGCACTTCCAACCCGGCCCCGATCACTTCCGGTCCGATGCCATCGGCGGGGAGGGAGGCAATACGGTATTGACGGGTCATGGCTGCGGATCCTTCAGGTCTGTTGCCTGCTTGGTAGCGCCTGATCGCTGAAGGACCAAGCCACGGGGGACCAAGCCACGGGGGACCAAGCCACGGGGGACCAAGCCGCGACCAAGGCGTGGCATCCAGCCGAGGCTCGTGGTAACCTTCCACCATGGTAGCCTTGCGCAAACGCCCGCCCGCCCGGATGACCGTGGACGAATTCCTGGTCTGGGACTCGGACGACCTGACCGGTCGCTGCTGGGAACTGGTCGACGGTGAGCCGCTGCTGATGGCACCGGCGTCGGAGCGGCATGGCGCGATCCAAATCGAGATCGCCAGACTCCTTGGTAACCATCTGCTTGCCAGGAAAAGCCCGTGCCGGGTGATCGGCGAACCGGGCATCGTTCCGAAGGTCCGCTCGTCGGAAAACTTCCGGGTTCCAGACCTCGGCGTCACCTGCACACCGCCGGCGAACACGATCATGACGCAGGAGCCGGTCCTGTTGATCGAAATCCTCTCCCCTGGCAACGAAGGCCGGACGAGATCGAACATCTGGACCTACACCACCATCCCCAGCGTCCAGGAAATCCTGGCCGTACGCAGCACAAGGATGGAAGTCGAACTGCTGCGTCGAGGCGCCGACGGCCATTGGCCCGACATGGCCACCATCGTCCGTCCGCCTGATACCCTGGAACTGGTCAGCGTGAGTTTCGCGGCCCCGGTCGCCGATCTCTACCGCACCGCCGGACTGACCGCCTGAGCCTGGCCACCGGCACTGATCGACTCGCCTGATACCGGCCGGCCCAGTCGTCGACCGTTCTCAGGCGGATTGCAGGCAGGAGACGGTCCGCGCAGGCTCGGCCAATGAAGTGTTGACCGCCCGTCCGTCGCTCACCGCGTCGGGGATCCGCCCGACCGCCCGGAATCGTCATCGGGACCAAATCGACGTCTCGCATCCTGATGCAAGCTCGGATACAGTCACCCAGGATAAGGTCGGCTTCTTTGGTGGTACGACCAATAAGGGGAGGCTAACATGCGGCGTAAACACGCCCGTTCGACAATTGCCATCGAACCTGGCTCCGTCATCCGGAGTCCCTGACGGCATGTACAGCTACATCCTTCGTCGTTTTGCCTTCGGTGCCGTGACCATCGTCGGGGTCTCGATCCTGGTCTTCGTGGTGCTGCGCATCCTGCCCGGCGATCCGCTGATCGCCATCTTCGGGGCCGACGGATTCACCAAGCTGTCCGAGGCCGAACGCGCCGGCTACATGAAAGCCCTTGGCCTCAGCGATCCCCTTTGGGTCCAGTATTTCAACTGGATCAAGGACATCGCGCGCGGCGACATGGGGCGCTCCTTCTTCCGCTCGGAAAGCGTGGCGGAGATGATCATGCGCCGCGGCCCGTTGACGGCGGAAATCGCGCTGATTTCCGTGGTGCTGTCCTGGGTCGTCGGCATCCCCGTCGCCATCATCAGCGCGCTGCGACCGAACAGCATCGGCGACAATGTCTCCCGCTTCATCAGCATCCTGTTCCTGGCGATCCCCGGCTTCTGGCTCGGCATGCTGATCATGCTGGGGCTGCTCTTCTGGTTCGGCTATCGGGCGCCCCTGGCCGGCGTCTCCTTCTTTGTCGATCCCTGGTCCAACCTTCAGATCGTGCTTGGCCCCGGCATCGTCCTCGGCCTGGGGCAGGCAGCCTATATCGCGCGCATGGCCCGCTCCAGCCTGCTGGAAGTCATCCGAGAGGACTACGTGCGCACCGCCCGCGCCAAGGGGCTCGGCGGGCGTCTGGTGATCATCTTCCATGCGTTGCCCAACGCCTTGCTGCCGGTCATCACCCTGTCCGGCATTCTTCTGGGCTTCGTCCTCGCCGGCTCCATCCCGGTGGAGCGCGCGTTCGGTACCCCCGGCCTGGGCTTCGCCATGTTCACCGCGGTGAACGAGCGCGACGTCTTTGTCATGCAGAACCTCGTGTTCCTGTATGCCTGCGTCTTCGTCCTGTTGAACATCATGGTCGATGTGATCATCGCCTGGCTCGATCCTAGGATCCGCTATCAATGAGCGTCACCTCTCCCGCCGTCGCCCCGGTCCGCTTCGTGCGGCCATCCCTATTGCGCCGGATCGGCAAGGGCACCTGGCGGTTCGTCCGCAGTTCGCCCCTGTCGGCGTTCTGGGGCGTGATCGCGACGTCCATCCTCCTGATGGCGCTGCTGGCCCCGGAAATCGCCCCCTATGAGCCGTTGCAGGCCAATTTTCGGCGCATGTCCAAGCCGCCGGATGGGATCAACTGGTTCGGCACCGATCAGATCGGGCGGGACACGCTCAGCCGTGTGATCCATGGCAGCAGGGCATCGTTGACCGTGGCGGCGGCGGCCGTGCTGCTGGGGACGACGTTCGGCGCCCTGTGGGGCCTGGCCAGCGGCTATTTCGGCGGCCGGTTCGACATCATCAGCCAGCGGATTATCGAGTTCCTGCAATCCTTCCCCGACCTGATCCTGGCCATGGCAATCGCGATGGCACTCGGCGCGGGGACCGGCACGGTGATCATCGCGATTGCCGTCACGCGTATCCCGTTCGGCGGGCGCATTATCAGATCGGTCGTGCTGTCGTTGAAGGAGATGTCGTATGTGGAGGCAGCCCGCAGTCTGGGCGCATCCCACATGCGGATGATGCTGCGCCACATCCTGCCGCAATGCATCGCGCCCTATCTGATCCTCGCCACCACCCATCTCGGCGTCGCCATCATCATCGAGGCCGCGCTCGGCTT
This sequence comes from Nitrosovibrio sp. Nv4, assembly GCA_943330455.2. GTDB lineage: Bacteria > Pseudomonadota > Alphaproteobacteria > Acetobacterales > Acetobacteraceae > Rhodopila. The sequence goes on from CALQHT020000024.1 coordinate 15,339, forward strand.
TTTGGGCGTCGGCATTCCGCCGCCCACGCCGACCTGGGGCAACATGCTGTCGGATTCGCTGAATGCCGGTCTGGTGCCGCCGTGGTGGCTGGTGCTGTTTCCGGGTGTGGCGATCACCATCACCGTGCTGGCGTTCAACCTGCTGGGTGACGGGATCCGCGACATGCTCGATCCGCGGCTGCGGGGGGCTGTGTGACAGATGTGCTGGCACGGCGATATCTTGCTGGCATAAAGCCACACTCCCCCCTATATTCATCCAGATGGCGCGATTGGAAAAAATGTCATGAACGCAATCTTGGGGCGCGTATCGGATTCAGGTCGCCTGAGCTTACCGGCAACCTTCCGTAAGACTCTTGGCCTGGAGCATGGAGGAGACGTGGTCGTGGAAATGTCGGATGGCGCGATCCACGTCCGTACGTTGGATCAGACGGTGCAGCGGTCACGGGCGCTGACCCAGCGCTTGCTCGCCAACCAGCCAGGCAGCGACGTGGACGGGTTCCTCGCGGAGCGCAAGCGCGAGGCTCAGAACGACTGAGCTCTCGCCGTGGCCGTCGTCCTCGACGCCTCCGCCCTGCTTGCCATGTTGCTCGGCGAACCGGGCGACAAGATCGTGCAGGCGGCCATACCGGACTCAACGATGTGCACGCTCAATCTGTCGGAGGTGGTCGGGCATCTCGCCCGGTATGGCGGCAACGAAGCCGATATTCGCGCAATTCTCGGCCCGCTTCCGATCGACATGGTCCCGTTTGACGACCATCTTGCCTACGACGCCGGGCTGCTGTTGCCACTGACCCGATCCGCGGGACTGTCGCTCGGTGATCGGGCCTGCGTTGCCTTGGCGCGGCGGTTGGACACCAAGGTGCTGACGGCCGACCGGGCCTGGCACTCAATTGAGCAGGCAGTAGGTGTGACGATCGAACTCATCCGGTAGGCGACGCGCAATAGTACCGGCATCGGGGGGCGATGGCACATACCGCTCCGCGTCATGGCGGGCGCGGGTCCCCATCCACGGCTCGCGAGGTTGGTGCACCGCAAGTCGTGGATGGCGCGCCTGCGCCCACGATGACGGGGTCCCGGCGTCCGTATCCCTGTTCGAACGAATTCTTTCGAGGCGCCTCGGCCTCGCTCGGGGAGCACGTCGAACGGGTTCTGGAAGGCTCGGTCCCGCTCGTCCTCAGGCCGCCCCCGGCATCTTCTCCAACGGGAACGTCACCCCATTGTTGTGCAGATGACACGACGCCAGATGCCCTGGCTTGATTTCCCGCAACACCGGCACTTCCTCCCGGCACTGCTTCGAAGCGTAAAGACACCGTGTATGGAAATGGCACCCCTTCGGCGGATTGATCGGGCTCGGCACATCCCCTGTCAGGATCAAGCGTTTTCTCTCGCGCGCCCCCGATTTCGGGATCGGTACCGCCGACAACAAAGCCTCCGTATAAGGATGCAACGGCATCTCGAACAAAGACGTCTTGTCTGTCATCTCGACGATCCGGCCGAGATACATCACCGCCACCCGGTGGCTGATATGTTCCACGACTGCAAGATCATGTGCCACGAACAGATAGGACAGTTGCAGCTCGTCCTGCAAATCCATCAACAGGTTGATGATCTGCGCCTGGATCGACACATCCAGCGCCGACACCGGCTCATCGCCCACGATCAGCTCCGGGTTCAACGCCAACGACCGCGCGATCCCGATGCGCTGGCGCTGCCCGCCGGAAAATTCATGCGGATACAGAAACATCTGATCGCCGCGCAGCCCCACCCGCTGGAACAGGCTCTCGACCCGATCCTGCCGCTCGGTCTTGGAGCCAATATTGTGGATCGTCAGCGGCTCCCCCACGATATCCCCGGCGGTCATCCGAGGATTCAGCGACGCGTACGGGTCCTGGTAGATCATCTGCATCTGCTGGCGGTACGGCAGCATCGCCTCCCGATCCAGATTGGTGATGTCTGTGCCCTTGACCTTGATCGACCCGCCGGTCGGTTCCAGTAGTTTCAGCAGGGTGCGCCCAACGGTGGACTTGCCGCAGCCGCTCTCGCCGACCAGGCCCAGGGTTTCGCCCTTCTCGATATGGAACGATACCCCATCGACCGCCAGCACATGGCCGGCCACGCGAGAGAAAAACCCGCGCGTGATGGGAAAATGCTTCTTGAGGTTCTGAACCTCCAGCAGAGGCCCCCCTGGCAGCGGTCCGGTCGTCGCGCTCATGCCGCACCTCCCAACAACAGTTCGGCATGCCAGCACGCCACGAAATGCGCCGGCCGGTATTCTTCCAATTTCGGATACTCCGCCCGACAGCGATCGGTAGCGAAGCCGCAACGAGGCGCGAACGTGCAGCCCTGCGGCAAACGCGCCAGAGACGGCACCATCCCCTTGATCTCAGCCAGGCGCGCACGCCCCGGTCCGGTATGGGCGGCAACCTCGACATTCGGGATGGAGCCAAGCAGACCGCGCGTGTAGGGATGGCCCGGGCGATCGAACAGGTCGTCGACCGGGGCTTCCTCGACCTTGCGGCCGGCATACATCACCACGACCCGGTCGGCGTTTTCCGCGACGACACCCATGTCATGCGTGATCAGAACGATCGCGGTGCCGAATTTGTCCTGCAGGTCGCGCATCAGGTCCAAAATCTGTGCCTGGATGGTGACGTCCAGCGCCGTCGTCGGCTCATCCGCGATCAGCACCTTGGGATTGCACGACAGCGCCATTGCGATCATCACGCGTTGGCGCATGCCGCCTGACATCTGGTGCGGATAGGCATTCACCCGCCGCTCCGGCTCTGGGATCGACACCCGGCGCAGCATGTCGATGGCCTTCTCATGCGCATCGCGCCTGGACAGGCCCTGGTGCAGCGCCACCGCCTCTGAAATCTGCTTTCCGATCGTGTAAAGCGGGTTCAGCGACGTCATAGGCTCCTGGAAAATCATGGAGATGTCGTTGCCGCGGATGTCTTCCATCTGCCGCTCGGTCATGTCCAACAGGTTGCGACCATCGAATCGCACCTGGCCGCCGACGATGCGCCCGGGCGGGTTGGCAACCAGGCGCAGAATGGACAGAGCGGTGACGCTCTTGCCGCAGCCGGATTCGCCAACGACACCCAGGGTTTCCCCGCTGCGCACCGAGTAAGACACGCCATCGACCGCCTTCACCACGCCATCGGCGGTAAAGAAGTGCGTCTGGAGGTTGTCCACCTCCAACAATGGCGCACCAGAGGCTGCAGGTGCGATGTTCCGTTCGGTTGAAACGGCCTGACTCAAGGAGGTGACCCCCGGTTTTTGTTATGATATCCTGGACATACGGACGCGCCACGACAACCCACCGTATGGGTTGTTAAAGACCAAAAGGGAGGACATAACAATATGCATAATCAGGACCAGCCGCCTGGTGGCGGTCGGCGCGACTTCCTGCGGGGCAGTGCCGCGGCGATGGCGGTGGCAACCGCTTACGGCATCACCCCGTCGCGTGGCTTGGCACAGGGTGTGCCCAACCAATATGACGGCTCCAATTTCCAGTTGAAGGCGGCCGAACCGAACCCGAAGCGGGGAGGCGTGCTGAAAATGGCGCTGCTGTCGCGCCAGCCGCATTTCGACGTCCACCAGTCGGGCACGTTCTCGAACATCAGCACCCAGGCGTGCATGTTCGATAACCTTATCCGCCGCGACCCGCGCGACGGCGGCAAGACGATCATTCCGGACCTGGCGCATAGCTGGGATATTTCCAAGGACGGAACCAGCTACACCTTCTTCCTGCGCAAGGGCGTGCAGTTCCACGATGGCGCCGAACTGACCAGCGCCGATGTGAAGGCCACCTTCGATCGCATCGTCAAACCGCCCGCTGGGATCAGTATCCCCCGCAGCTCCCTGTTCACCGCGGTGCAGGAAATCAAGGCCGTCGACAAATACACGGTGGAATTCAAGCTGGCCGAACCGCGGCCGGTGAACTTCATCATGTCCTCGATCGCCAGCGGCTGGAACATCATCATCCAGAAGAAGATTTTGGAGGAGAACAACTACAATCTCCGCCGCGTGGTCACCTATCCGGGCACCGGTCCCTACAAGTCGCTGCGCCGCGTCGAAAACGAGGTCTGGGCGTTCGAGAAGAACAAGGACTACTGGAACAAGGAACTCCCGTACCTGGATGGGCTGGAATTCTACCACGCGCTGCCGTTCTCGCCGGAAATGGCGTCAGCGCTGTTGTCCAACCGCGTCGATTACGTGCGGGTGACGGACCCGGCGACCTTGCGGCGCGCGAAGTCGACGGCCGGTATGGCCGGGACGGACTATTATCAGAGCGTGATCCACGGCGCCTGGCCGAACAACAAGAAGAAGCCGTTCGACGATCCGCGGGTGCGGCGCGCCATGCATCTGGTCATCGACAAGGCGGTGATGGTGGACGTGGTCAAGGATCTGGCGCCGATGATGGTGGGTGGCTTCATCTACCCGTTCTCGGAATTCGCCACCCCGACCGGTGAGCTGACCAAGCGGTTTGGCTACCAGCCCGACCCGACGGCGGCAGTCAAGGAGGCGCGCGCGCTGATGGCCGCGGCAGGGTACGCGAACGGCATCAAGAACATGGACGTGCTGGTGCGCGACCTGCCCAGCTTCCGCCTATGGTCGCAGGCTTTCCAGGCGATCATGGCGCAGACCCTGAACATCCAGTGCAACCTGCGCCTGGCAGTGGAATCGATCTGGTTCGACGACGCCAAGGCTGGAAATTTCGACATTGCCGTGGGCGTGATCATCTCCACCCTGCTCGATCCGTCGGATTACTTCCGCGCCTGGTATGGCAAGGACGGCCCGCAGAACCACGCATTCTGGGACAATCCGAAGTTCAACACCCTGTTATTGCAAATCGACCGGGAGATCGATCCGGCGAAGCGTCTGGCGCTGATCCGCCAGGCCGAGATGATCATGGAGGAAGACCCGCCGTTGCTGCCCTTCAGTTGGGAGAAGATCAACGACGCCTGGTACACCTATGTGAAGGGCCTTTATCCCTACGACTATTTTGGCCTGTACGACGTCGATCGCTATGACACCGTCTGGCTGGACAAATAGGCATCCGGACCCATGCCGGATTCCTGATGGCATGCGGGAATCCGGCATGGTAGCCTTAACCTCAAGGAGCAAGCGACCGGCTGTTGGGGCCGGCCGCCCTCCGCTTGTACAATATCCCAGGGAGGGAGCTTGAATGTCTGAACCGAATTTCCCCGGTCCGGGTTGGGGCCGCCGCACATTTCTGAAGGCAACGGCAGCCGCGGGCCTGTATGGATTGGGCGCCGAACAGGCGGTGGCTCAGGTGCCGCTGCAATATGACGGCTCCAAATTCCAGCTTGCCGCGCCGGAAGCCAACCCGAAGCGGGGTGGGGTGCTGCGTCTCGGGATCGGCAGCCGCCCGCCGCATTTCGACGTCCATCAGTCTGGCACCATCAACAACCTGGGCACCCAGTCGGTGATGTTCGACAACCTGATCCGTCGCGATCCGCGTGACAGCGGGAAGACGATCATCCCCGATCTGGCGCATAGCTGGGAAATCGCGCCGGACGGCAAGACCTATACTTTCTTCCTGCGCAAGGATGTCACCTTCCACGACGGTGCCGATTTCACCGCCGAGGACGTGAAGGCCACCTACGACCGCATCGTGAACCCGCCATCGGGTATCAGCATCCCGCGCAGTTCGTTGTTCAAGGCGGTCAGCGAGATCAATGTTCGCGACAAATACACGATCGAGTTCAAGCTGGGGTCTCCACGTCCGGCCAATTTTATCATGTCCGCCTTCGCCAGCGGCTGGAACATCATCGTCCGCAAGAAGACTCTGGAAGACAACGCCTATAACCTGCGTCGCGTCGTGGTTTATCCGGGCACCGGGCCGTTCAAGCATGTCCGCCGGGTGGAGAACGAAGTCTGGGTGTTCGAAAAGAACAAGAACTACTGGAACCCCGGCCTGCCGTATCTGGATGGGGTCGAGGTCTACCATCTGCTGCAGTTTTCTCCGGAACTCGGAGCGGCCCTGCTGGCCAATCGCGTGGATTACGGTCGGATTCTCGACCCGGTCACCGGGCGGAAGGCCAAGGCGACACCTGGCATGTCGTCGACCGAATACTACCAGAGCGTCATCCAGGGCACCTGGATGAACAACAAGAAGAAGCCGATGGACGACCCTCGGGTTCGTCGCGCCTTCCATCTGGTGCTGGACAAGGCGATTCTGGTGGACGTGGTGAAGGATGTGTCGCCGATGATGGTCGGCGGGTTCATCTATCCGTTCTCGGAGTTCGCGACGCCAAAGGATCAACTGAACAAGCGGATCGGCTATCAGGAAGACCCGACCGCGGCGATCAAGGAAGCCAAGGCGCTGATGGCGGCGGCTGGTTATGCCAATGGTTTTAAGGGTCTGGACTTCCTGGTGCGAGAGGTTTCCACCTTCAAGCTGTGGTCGCAGGCCATCCAGGCCATGCTGCAACAGGCCCTGAATGTCGAGACCAAGCTGCGCACGGTCGTGGAATCGGTCTGGTTCGACGATACCAAGTCCGGCAACTACGATCTCGCGATCGGCGCGATCGTTTCGACTCTGCTGGATCCGTCCGATTACTTCAATGCCTGGTATGGCAAGGACGGGCCGCAGAACTACTCGTTCTGGGACAACAAGCCGTTCCAGGACCTGCTGGCGCAGATCGACGTGGAAGTCGATCCGGCCAAGCGTCTGGCGCTGATCCGTCAGTGCGAGATGATCATGGAGAACGATCCGCCGGTACTGCCGGTGGCGTGGGAAAAGATCGTCGACGTTTGGTACAATTACGTAAAGGGCCTGAACCCGTACGAGTTCTTCGGAGTCTACGATGTGGGCCGCCAGGATACGGTGTGGCTGGATAAGTAATCGCGTATGGGATGCCGCGCCGGTCCATTCGGGTCGGCGCGCGTTCGCTGTAGTACCAACGGCCCTAACCGATGCCCAGCGCCTCATCGTCATTGCCGAGCTTGACCCGGCACCCCTCGCTTCAACGGAAGGGGGCGGGTTGCCGGGTCAAGCCGGGAAATTGCAATGAAGTAACGGTTTCCGTCTGTGATGGACGGAACCGCCAACGCTCCAGGAGACCGCAGGCATGGCTTTCAAGGTTCAGGTCGGACCGCCGCAGATCGCCATCCACCAGGCCATGACCGTGCTGGTGACCGAACCGGACGGAGAGGTCATCTGGCCATCCGACAAGGGCCTCTATTTCTTCGACACCCGGGTTATCAGTGCCTGGCAGGCCTATGCCAACGGCGTCGAGTGGGATCTGCTGAACGGCGGCGCGGTCACCTATGATTCCGCGCGCATCTTCCTGACCAACAAGGCCTTCCTGACCGAGGACGGCGCCGTCGAGGCGCGCACCATCAACTTTGAATTGTCCCGCCTGATCGATGGCGGCATGCGCGAGGAGATGGTCGTCACCAACCACAGCCGGATGCCGGTTCGCTTCAACCTGGAATTCGCCATCCGGTCGGACTTTGCCGATGTGTTCGACGTGAAGTCGAACCGCGCGGTGCGGCGCGGGCGCATTGCCACCGACTGGTCGGAAGCGAATCAGGTACTGGCGACGATCTACCGAAACAAGGACTTTCACCGTGCCGTTTCGATTTCGGTCGATTCAGCGGACAGTCGCGCGGTGTATGCGAACGGACGGCTGAGCTTTGAAATCGACCTGGACAAGGGGGCGTCCTGGCACTGTTGTCTGCTGTATGAACTGACGGCGGGGGAACGGGCCTATTCCGGGCCCGGTCGGCGGCCCGTGAACAATGGCGGGGCAGGGGAGTCCGAAGGCGGCAAGGAATGGCGGGAGACGGTGCTGAAGATCCGCACCAGCAACGAGGAGTTCTACCGCTTCTACCACCAGGCGATCGACGACATGGCCGCCTTGCGCCTGCCGATCGAGGGCACTGACAGTCTGGTCTTCGTCCCCGCCGCCGGGCTGCCCTGGTTCATGGCACCGTTCGGGCGCGACAGCCTGATCGTTTCATTGCAGAACATTCTCGTCTATCCGGAATTCGCGCGCGGCTCGCTCGACGTTCTTGGCCGCTGGCAGGCAACCGAGCACGACACCTATCGCGACGCCGAACCCGGCAAGATCATGCATGAATTGCGTTACGGGGAATTGGCGCATTTCAAGCTGATCCCGCACACGCCCTATTACGGCACGGCGGACGCGACGCCGCTATACTTGGTGACCTTGCACGCGGCGTGGCGGGCGACCGGCGACATAACGTTGCTGCATCGGCATCTGCCGAACGCGGAAGCGGCCCTGGCGTGGATCGACAACGACGGCGACCGCGACGGGGATATGTTTCAGGAGTACCAGACGCGCTCGCCCAACGGGTATGAGAACATGGACTGGAAGGATTCCGGCGATTCCATGTCGTATCCGGACGGGACTTTGGTGCGCGGACCGAAGGCGCTGTGTGAGTTGCAGGGCTATGTCTACGACGCCTGGGTGCGCATGGCGGAGGTGTACGACGCTCTCGGCAAGACTGATCGCGCGGCCGCGTTGCGCGCCAAGGCAAGCGCATTGTTCGAGAAGTTCAACGAAGTGTTCTGGGACGAGGCGAGCGGGTTCTACGCCTACATGCTCGACGGAGACAAGAAACCGGTCCTGACGGTGGCGTCCAATCCGGGGCATCTTCTGTGGTCCGGGATCGTGCCGCCCGAGCGCGCGGCACGGGTGGTGGCGCGTCTGATGGCGCCGGACATGAACTCCGGCTGGGGGATCAGGACGCTTTCCAGCGCGCATCCGTCGTATAATCCGTATTCGTATCAGAACGGTTCGGTCTGGCCGCATGACAACAGCCTGATCGCGTTGGGGTTCAAGCGCTATGGGTTCACGGCGGAGGCTGCACGGATTGCCCGCGATATCAGCGGTGCTGCGAGCCATTTCCTGCTGAACCAGTTGCCGGAACTTTACGCCGGGGTGTCGCGGCAGGAGGCCAGTTTTCCGGTGCAATATCTGGGTGCGAATGTGCCGCAGGCCTGGGCGGCGGGGTCGTGTTTTGCGTTGTTGCAGGCGATCCTGGGCATTCGGCCGGATGCGCCGAACAACCGGCTGTATGTCGATCCGGCGCTGCCCACCTGGCTGCCCGATATTTCCCTGCACGATTTGCGGCTGGGCCCGCATCACCTGGATATCGCGTTCCGCCGCAAGGGGGAGGAGACGGTTGTCGAGGTCCTGCGGGGCGATCCATCCATTGTGGAACGGCGAGCGGCTCCGTTACCGGGGATTGTCAGGCCGGCCTGAGACAGGGGTTGCGTTTGCAAGCGTCCGACTGATGCCGGCGTGGTGGAGATCGCACGCCCAGGCCGGCCGCACGCCCAGGCCGGCCGAAGAAAGAGGCCGATCGGCTTCCGGTAGGGGTACGGTGGTGGAGGCGCGCGAGATCAAGCCACCGGCCGACGCGGTGTATCTGGCGCTGGCCATCCGCCGCGACGGCTCACGCGAGATACTTGGGCTTTTGATCGCACAAAGAAACCCGCGCGCGTCATCGCCCTTGCCGTCACGATCATCCGCCGCTTACAGTCGGTCACCCAATCGTGGGTGCGACAGCACAAGCCTCACACACAGAAATTCGGATACTCCCCGACATTGTGCCCAAAGGCACACCCGACATGCGCATCAGGCGGCCGTGAGGAAAAAGTGGACCTTCTCGATCACAACGAAATATATCAGGCGTTCCTGCGGGAGGTTGAAGCACACACCGTTGATGAACGGCTTGCCACAAACCATTGGCGTCAACGATGCATCGAGATCCGGGAGAACGCCCGGACCGAAAATCCGTTTGATTTTTTGCGCTGGCCCAGTCTTACGGATTTCAGTGTGCCTGAGTCCTGGATTCCCAGGAAGTTCTATGATGATCTTCGAAGCAGCCCGGACTGGGCCAGCAGATGGTTTCCCCTCACGCGGGAAAACAAGCTGGGAAACCCCAAGGATTTTTCACCGGATTTTGGCACCAGCCCGATTCTGGTCCAGCACGCGTCCCATTTGCAGCGATACGAAGCGGCCGCAGGCGGTTCGATCATCGACTGCGATGTGGTGTTTGAGATTGGTGGTGGTTATGGCTCGTTTTGCCGGCTTCTGCGGAACTCCGGTTTTACTGGCCTGCACGTCATCTACGACCTACCGCATATTTCGTCCATTCAACGCCTGTACTTGGCTTTGTCAGGCCTCACCGAGGTGTCTTCCGACGGAATATCGAAACGGGATGAGCACCGATTTTGCCTGATCACGGATGATAACCTGGACGACGTGTTTGGCATCCTGCGGTCATCCAGGTTGCGAACGGCCTTTGTGGCAACCTGGTCGTTGAGTGAAACGCCCATGTCGGTGCGCGATCGAATATTCCCGCGATTCCTGCCCGTCTGCGACCGCTATCTGATCGCGTTTCAACCTGCTTGGGAAACGATCAGCAATGTGGATTATTTTGCGGCCCTACCTTCTGCCCGTCCCGATCTGAACTGGCGCGATGAAGCGATCCCCCCAACCACCAGCCGCTATCTGTTTGCCTGAGTGTCCGTCCATAACCAGGCGGAAGCGGTTCACGACCAGAACGGTGGCTGCGGCCGGTAGGGCGACTCTGCTCTCACAAAGATGCCGTCGATCTGAAACAGAGCCTGCCTTTCCAGGAACCTGTGCTCCTCCACAATATCGTACAGCACAAACCCGAGGCTCTTGAGTTCCCCCAATACCTCATCAATGAGTGGAGCGCCGCGGTTATAGTCAACCAGCGACAGTTCCATCAGGATCACTTCAACCATTGCCAGTCTGCTGCCAAGGCCGCGTATGACCTCAAGCTCCGCCCCCTGCACATCGAGCTTCAGCAGTTGAAAGGTCCGCCCCGCATCGTCCACGATTGTTTCCAGGGTCGTCTGGCGAATGATCCGTTCTTCGGTCGGAAATTCGGTGTTTTCCTTGAACTTGGAAGATCCGGTCTGGATCGGGTTGCCGACCGTTCCGGGATTGACCACGAAGAACGACGCCCCATCCTCCTGGTGGGCGCCAAGCAGCGAAATGACGTAATCGGCATTACCGATCGCGGTTCGGACGCGGTCCAGGATAGGGGCCTTTTCCGCGATTGCGTCCGCCATCAGAATGTAGGCATCCGGAAAAACCGTCCGGACAGACTGCGCGAACCATCCTTCATAAGCCCCGATATCCAGAATCCCCCCAGGCTCGAACCCAAGCTGTTTGAGCTTCAGGAGGCCGCTCGTGACGCCATTAGGCACCGTCGTCGCGGAAGCGGGCGGTTCTCCGACGGCACGTCTGATGAAATCCTGCCACTCCGTCACGCGAACCGACCAGTTGAAAGCAGCCCGGGCGTGATCCTGTTGTTCGGCGGACAACGCGACATTCCGTTCCCAGGGGTTCTGGATTTCCTCCGCCAGGATGTCCGCGAACCGTCTTGCGTGATCGGTTGGATCGGAAGGAAATGGATACAGGCGGGCGAACCGACCGGTGGTTTCGGGAAGCGCGCCCAATGTCGGGCAAATGATCCGGCATCCCGCGGCCATGGCCTCGATCACCGACAGGCAGGATGTCTCGGAGAACGTGCTGGGGTACAGCAGGAAATCGATGTCGCGTAATGCCTGACGTAATTGGTCATTCGGAACGATGCCGTGGTGATGCACGCCGGGAAGCGATGCCGAACGCTCGTACAGGTCCTGGTAAGGCTGGTCATCGAAGTCCGGCCCATAAAGTTTCATCGACGACCATATATGCAGTTCGGCGTCGACCGGTCGCAACAGATCCCACGCGTTCAGCAGGACCGAAAGCCCGCGGAACGGCGTGCTCGTATAGGCCAACCGGATAGGTTTGTTCGGCGCCCAACGTCGGTTGATCGGACTGACCGTGGTGGCATTTCGCAATACGACGCATATATCCGGGCGCAGGCCGAATTGTTCCAGAAAGCGCGCCCTCTGCCACTCCGACACGAACACGAACCAGGCAACCCGGCTGACCCGTTCTTTGTCGCGCAACCACTGAACCGGCTCTTGATCGATATCATGATGGATCCAAACGACCAGGGGCCGGCCGTCCAGATCGGACTCTTGATACAGATTCACGCAGAGTTGGATTTTTTTTAGGTCCTGTCCCAATCGACGAGACAGCCCCTCGACCATGAGTTCGGTGCCGCCTTGCGCTCTGTCCGGGGTCCATCCGTCCCGTGGGTTCGTCAGATTGGCGGCCGATACCGGCAACGCCGCTTGCCGAACCGCGTTGTCGCGCGTCGGTTCGGATGCCAGCTTGGCAAGGGCGAACCGCGCGTTCGCGTCGATCCGATCCCGCAGTGACTCCGGTAAATTGCCACGCGCCAGCAGCAGCATGTTCGTGTCGAGGCAGGCACGGTAATCGCCGGCCCAATAGGCGTTGACGGCAAACTCGTCCAGCAGCCCGTAGTCATAAATCCAGGTCTCGACGAACAGGCCATCCTTGGGGGCTGTCAGGGCCAGCCCGCGCTTGGCAACCTCGTAGCCTTCCTTGAACCGATCCGCGTGCCGATACAGCCGGCTGGCCCCGTGCAGCGCCTCCGCCCGGTTCGGCGCCGCATCCGAGGCACGCAGATAGAGCGCGACGACCTCGTCTTTGTTGTGCCCCAGCTCCTGCTTGATTTCAGCGGCACTGTAAAGGCTGCAGAAGATCTCCTGATCCCAGTAACCCAGTTCGGCGCGTCGCAGATAGGCTTCGACCGCCTTTTGCTTCTCGCCGCTGTCGCGATAGCTCTGGGCCAAATAAAAACTGTAGCGTGCGATCAGGAATGGGTCGGTTTCGTTCCGCAGCGCGGCTTCCAGGATCGCCGCGTCCTTGCGATAGGTCTCAGGATCGCGCCGCCGAGCACCGTCGTGGTTGCGGCGCATGACGATCGGCAGATGGCCGGATGCCTTGGTGCCGTCGCAGGTCAGGAACTCGTGCAGGACGCCTCGGTAGCACCATGGCAACGTGTTGCGTATCATCTGCGGCCGTTGATAGCGGATATTGGTATCCTGGATATCCAAGGTATAGGAATCAGCGGCCAGCGCGGGAAGCTGATAACCCTGTGGGAGCATCAGCGCGTCGTCCGCGTCGATAATCAGTGTATAGTCACCGTGTGGGCGCGCGAGCGTCAGTGCTTCCGACCGGTTATAGGCGAAATCCCGCCATGGCCGTTCATGCAGTTCCCCAGGCAGGTCCTTCAGGTGTTCGCGGATGACATCCTGAGTCCCATCCGTGGATCCCGTATCCACGATGATCCAGTAGTCTATGATCGGGCGCACGGATTCCATGCAGCGGCGGATCACCGGCGCCTCGTTCTTGACGATCATCGACAGACAGACCGTTTGGCCTTGGGCGTTCATGGGGTTCTCTCCTCTATCGCGAGTCGCGATGCAAGGCCCAACGGTGCGCGTCGCATGCAGCTACGGGATTGGGGGAGTGCCCGGGCCTGTGTCCTGCTGTCGGAAATGATGGCGGTTCCCTTCCATGGCTGCCCCGTGGCTTCATAGGTTCTGATTGAGAGGTTGCAAAGAGGTGGTTCGGCTATCGACCTGGGTGCAATCCGCGGTCCGCACAACGGGATTATCGCGTGCGCCGTTGCTGTAGAAATATGAATGGCCGATTACCACCGACGGGGGATCGTCGTCTGGCACAACACCCATTGGGTTAAGGCCTGGATAAGGGCGCGCCGAAAATACTCCCAAAAGGGTCGTTCACCAAAAAAATACAACCTAAAGAGGTGTACCAATTTTGAATTAACCGCGTAGGTTTTCATCGTAGGGTCCAGAGCGCACTCATGATACCCGGCTCACCGCCCAAATCACATCCAGCCATAACCCGATGTAACTGAAATCCGATTGACACCCCTTTCGGGTCATCATTAGATATCCATAAAATGATGCAAAGCTAAATTACGATTGGCACGCCGACGTCGTTCGGACGAACAAAGCGAAGCGGGGATCCAGATGACGCCGACACCAGGCCCGTCACAGGCGCTGTCGCATGACACCGCGCGCCAACAGCGAACCCCCGATATCGGGGGGGCGCATCGCATCGTCCCCGGTCTGCCGTCGTCCTGTTCCCCGAAATCCCCCCCGCACCATTCCCGTGTCGGAACCGATATGACCATAAGCCGCCAGGAGGCAAAAGTGAGCCGCACCGCCGAACTGCTGTTTGTCGATCCGGCCATTCCCGACCTTCACACGCTCCTGCTCTTCCTACGCCCGGGTGTCGAGGCGATTGTCCTGAATCCCGCATGCTCGACCGTTAGGCAGATGGCCGGCGCGCTTGCCACCCATCGGAACCTCGACGCTGTACATATAGTCGCCCACGGCGCTCCGGGTCGTATCGCGTTCGCGTCAGGTGACTGGTCCGCGGAGACGCCCGCCGAACATACGGCGGATTTCGCGGCAATCGGGCGGGCACTCGGCGCCCGGGGCGGATTACGCCTCTGGAGCTGCTTTGCCGGGGCGGGTCCGGACGGGCGGGCCCTGGTCGCGCGCCTGACCGAAGCGACCGGCGCATCGGTCACGGCCGCGGATGGTTTGATCGGTGCCGCCGCGCTGGGCGGCCGATGGGAGCTGGAGGGCAGTGAAGCGCCGCTAACCGCCGAAGGCGTGGCCAGCTATGCCGGCGTGATGGCCGCGGTAAGCTGGGACGGCAACTTATCGGCGGCGCAAACCAGTTGGAACACGGCCAATAACTGGAGCGCCAATGCGCTGCCGGTCGCCGCGGATACCGTCACCCTGGGAAACCCATTCGCCGCCGCCTACACGGTGATCGTCGACACGTCACCGACAATCACCAGTATGACGGTCAGCAGTGGCGGTTTCGGCACCCTGAGGGTCGGAGACGCGACCAACCGCACCCTGGCCGTCACAGCCGCGACGATCATCACGTCGGGCGCGCTCACGTACAATACCGTTGGCACCCAGACGCTTACCACCGCCACGATGACCGTGAATGGCGGCACCGCGACATTGGGCGCCGCCGGCAATATTCTGACGGTGTCCGCGGCTGGCGGGCTGACGATCTCCAGCGGGTCCATCACCCAGACGGCAGGAACGTTGACCGCCGGGTCAGTCGCGGGCGTGGCCGGCGCGAATATCACCACCGGTGGTCTTATCGCCATTTCCAGCACGGGCACACTTAGCGCCACGGCACTGGCGATCTCTTCGACAGGCGTGTTGACGGTCGCCGGCACCGGCAAACTGGCCGTGACCGGTCTGATCAATTACGGCGGCACGGCAACCACCCATACGATCTCGGGCGGCACCGTCACCGCGGGCACGCTGACTGTCGCCGGTGCGACACTCACCGTGTCCGGAGGCAGCACGACGTCGTCGGGCGCGCTGAATGTCAGTTCTGGGAAACTGGACATCAACAACGCCGCGGCAACCTTGGCCGCGGCATCGTCTGCCGTGACCGGAGGAACCTTCAGCCAATCGAACGGCACGGTCTCGGTCACCGGTCTCGCGAGCTTCACGGGTGGAACCAACACCATCTCCGGCGGTGTGTTCAACGCCGGATCGCTGACTTTGGGCACAACCGGCACCAACCAGGTCCTGACCCTGTCTGGCGGTGTCACGACTGTGACCGGCCTGACGACGATCAACAACGGTGCCGCCGCCGGTGGCACCAGAATTACGATGAGCGGCGGCAGCCTGGCTGCCACCGGCGGAATCACCTTCGCGGGCGCTTCGCTGTTCGGCGCGGTGAGCGGCCAGGGAACGATCAGCGGTGGCACGATTGCCGGTGCGGGCACCATAACCGCAACCGGCGGCACGCTGACGATCGGAAACAATATCAGCAGTGGCCCGATATTGGTCATCGCTGCGTCCTCGTCGCTATTGCTCAATGGCACTGTGGCGGCAGGCACGGCGATCGCACTCGATGCGGCCACCAAGTCGTTGCAGATCGGGGCGGCCGGCACGTTGACGGTTACCCCGGCGGAAACGATGACCGGCGGCATCCTCCAAATGAACGGCAGCGGTTCTCGCCTGGTCGCCGCCGGCGGTCTTGTCGTCACCAGCGGCACCGTGACCGGTCAGGGCAATATCACCGGCGGCACGATATCAGGTGCCGGCTCCATCATCGCCAATGGTGGCACCCTGACGATCGCGAACACGATCAACAGCGGGCCGACACTGGTGGTGGCGGCGAACGCCAATCTGGCGATCACGGGCACGGCCACCGCGAGCACGGCGATCGCGCTCGATGCTGCCACCAAGACGTTGCAAATCGGCTCGACCGGCACCTTGACGATCACCCCGGCCGAAACGATCGCCGGCGGTATCTTGAAACTGAATGGCTCAGCGTCGAGGCTGGTGGCCACCGGCGGTCTCGTGGTCAACAGCGGCACCGTCCTTGGTGTGGGCACCATCACGGGCACGGTGTCCGGCGCCGGCACCATCCTGGCGACGGGCGGCACGCTGGACCTGACCGGGTCCATCGCGGCGACCGTGACGGGCCTTCAGGTCGGAAATGTCATCGGGGATACATTGCGTCTGGACGGCACCGTAGCGTCGGGAGCCAATATCACATTCAACAGCGGCACCGCGGGTGTGCTTTATTTGTCCGGCGCAGCGGTCTCGGGCGGCCTGCTTGGTGGTTTCGACGGCAAGATTACAGGTCTAGGGTTGAGCACTGCCGCGACTGCGCCCACCGGCAGCAATTACATCGATCTCGGTGGTTTGGCGCGTAGCACGATTACCGGTTGGTCCGTGTCGGGCAGCACGCTCACGGTGAACGACACGCTCGGCAATTTTACGTTGAAGCTGGGAGCCGCCCCGTCGGCCGGCCAATACGTCACCGTAACCGGCGATGGCGCCACCGGCAGCGACATTTTCCTCAGTACAACAAATTCGTTCTTTGCAAGAGGAGATGTCGATTCCTGGGCCGATGTGGCGTCCTGGAACGGTGGGCTGCCAGCCACGGTCGCGACGGGCAGCCTGCAGTTCAACAACAACGCCCTGACGTCGAATGTTTTCATTCCGAACTACATCTACATGCCAGGCAGCCTGCGGCAGGCGACGGGCACCGGCACGAATTCCTGGACGATCAATGATGGCATCGGCTCGACGACGCAGTATCTGAGCCAGCTGACCCTGGTCAATCAGGGGCATATTTTCGTCAATGGCACGGCCAATTTCACCCGCGGATCGGGTGTCACGGACTGGACTTTGACCGATGTCGCCGGCGGCGGCGATGAGGTGTTTCAAAACGACGGTGCCCTGGACATCATCGGGTCGAGCAGTTCCACCACCGCCAATCTGACCGGCAATCTGCTGGTGACCGGCAGCGGTGAGATCAACGTCCACGGCAATGCGGTCCTGAACATTGGCTCCGATGTCCAGATGAGCAGCAGTCAGGTCATCAATTTCGTCAACGACGGTGTCAGCACGACCGGCACGGTCGTCATGAGCAACGCGCTGCGGAACGACGCCAAGATCGCGGGTTTTGTTACAGGAGACCAACTGGTTCTGCAGAACCTCGGAACCGTCGAGACACCGACCGTGAATGTGGTTCTCGGCAATGGGCAGGCCCTCGTTCAGATCCTGGCGAGCGGCGCGATCGTTGATGAAATCACCTTCCTGGGCAACTTCAACAGCACGAGCCAATTGGTCGGCAGCGGCGGTGCGATCACCAATGGCGGCGAGATCACCATAACGGCCGTCGGCGTCATCCCCGGTAGTGCGCTCGGCCCGACCGGTGCCACGGGAGCGACTGGCGCCACAGGAGCGACTGGTGACACGGGAGCGACTGGTGACACGGGAGCAACTGGTGCCACGGGAGCAACTGGTGCCACGGGAGCGACTGGTGACACGGGAGCAACTGGCGCTACAGGAGCGACTGGCGCCGCGGGAGCGACTGGTTCCACGGGAGCAACTGGCGCTACGGGGGGGGGGTAGTGGGTCAGTTTGGATCACCATAGATTATTTTCCTAGCGGTTCCAAATTGACCCTTCCGCACCCAACCCCCATATTGGGTGCATGGCAATCAAACGTATCCCCCGCCCCCGTGATCCCATCGCCCTGGCGAAGCTCATTGGCGACATTGCTACCGGTCAGGTGGTGGATGCTGTCGAGGATGGGAAGGCGCCGCTTACTCCTGCTCAGGAGTTTGCCCGGAGCGGTGGGTTGAGGGGCGGCCCCGCCCGCGCCGACGCTTTGACGCCGGAGAAGCGTCAGGAGATTGCTCGGAGGGCGGCGGCGAAGCGGTGGGGGAAATAGTCCGGACCCCACCGCTCGGATCGGTCTCTGGGTGGGGCCTGCCCGGCATCCGAACCCGAATCCTACCAGCCCTTATCTCCCCGCGCTCTGTCTCTACGGTTGCCTCTATAAACCCTTCGTGCGGCACCGCCAAAAATTTTAAGGGTATGTTTACACTGTAAACCACGTGTTGACCCCCATCTAACGTGTCGAAAGGCGGCTCCGGAATCTGGTCTGTATTGATCTCCGCAATAGCCACCTGAGTCCTGCCGGGAGGGATATATACCCGGAAGATCAGTCGCGTCGGGCGGTCTCCCCGCTCACATTTGAGCCAAATGGCTACGCCGAATTTAGGGAGAACAACATCAAGGTCCGTTGGTGGATCCGGAGGGAATATTATATCGCTTGGGTAGACTCCCATATAAGAAGGCTTGTTCCCGACCTCCATTCTAATGTCGTCACAAAATATACAGAAGGCAACCCGGACTGATTCACTCATATTCAATCACGCTACCGCAAACAAAGGGTCGCCCATCCACGGCGCCCGGCTGGTAGCCGGAAGCTGGGCTTGCTGTTCGTGCCACCCCCTCGGCTCTGGTGAGGATGAAGGCATCAACTGGAGCACTTTCAACGGTTTATTTATTTCATAACACTTTGCTATAGTGTCATCGAGAGACTCGACGCTCAACCCATTTATAGATACATCTTCTATAGACTTAAGAAAATCATAATAATTGCAAAACCTCACCGTGAGCGCCACATCCAATGACTGAGCTACCTCTATCAAGGTCTGTATAGTTACACGTCCATAATCTGGGTTTTCCAATCGCGACACCACGCTCTGCGGCTTCCCAATTCGCTTCGCGAACGCCTCCTGGCTCAGGGACAAATGTTCCCGGAGCGCCTGAATTTGATACGCAACACCAGCCCGGACGTGGGCGCTCAGATAGGAGTCTCTGTAGGATTTGCTCTTTGCTATCCTGTTTAGCCTATCCTGGCCTTTTGCAGATTCTGACATTCGCCACCCCCGACTCTATCGCCATTTTCCTTTTCGCCGCAGTACGCTTGGCGTCCTTTGGCGAGTACACGTTCATTTTATGGGTGCACGACAGCACGATGGTAAATTGCGCCCGAGTCGTGCCGAAGAAGCCGAGCAGGCGATGCTGGACCGGTCCTGTAATCCTGATCTCAACGATTCCATGGTTGAGTCGTTTAGTGTACGGCTCCCTCCATTGGGCTGCCGGCCTCGGTTCGAGATAGTCAATCCGCACGTCGTGTATACCTCGGACATCATCATCTACACCCTGATACCAACGCGACCAAAGGTCCACATCTTCCCCATCATCGTAGCAGACCCATGTCCACATTGGCAATCGCCTTTTTGCGATAATAGCAATTTTGCTATTGACCGAATCGTCGTCCATATCTTATGTTGCTTGGTTCAACCGAACCACGAACCGTAATCGACAGCAACACGCGCTGCACACAATTTCATGCTTGACAGGACAGGCATAAAAGGTCATTATGAATCCTATGAACAAGCTCACCTCCGCCAAGCGCGCTGAAATCCTCGGAATGATGGTCGAGGGCATGAGCCTTCGGGCTATCGCCCGCCTGACGGGCGCCAGCAAAAACACCATCGTCAAGCTGTTGGAGGACGCGGGGGAGGCATTCAGCGACTATCAGGACCGCCATCTGCGGAACCTGACCTGCAAGCGCATTCAGGTCGATGAGATTTGGGCGTTTTGCTACGCCAAGCAGAAGAACGTCGAAACGGCCAAGGCACCACCCGCCGACGCTGGCGATTTGTGGACGTGGACCGCCATCGACGCGGATACCAAGCTGATCCCGTCCTTTTATGTTGGCCGTCGTGACAGCGATGCGGCTCACCTGTTTATCAGTGACCTGGCGGGCCGCCTCACCAGCCGGGTGCAGCTTACCAGCGACGGCCACAAGCCCTACCTGGAAGCGGTGGAAGCGTCCTTCGGCGCCGATATCGACTACGCCATGCTGGTGAAGATTTACGGCGGCGGCGGGTCCTCGGTCGGCCGCTACAGCCCCGCCGATTGCGTTGGCGCTATCCCCCAGCGCGTGGAAGGCCGGCCCGACCCGAAGCACATCAGCACGTCCTACGCCGAGCGCGCCAACCTTTCAATCCGCATGGGATCGCGCCGCCTGACGCGCCTCACCAACGCATTCAGCAAGAAGGCCGCGAACCACGAACACGCGATGGCGATCTATTTTATGCATTACAATTTCGTCCGCATCCACCAGACCCTGCGGTGCACCCCCGCTATGGCCGCCGGGGTGACGCCCAAGCTTTGGGAATTGACGGACATGGTAAGGGTGTTGGAGGATTGGGAGGCAAACAAGATCGAATAGGGGTGGAATCCACATGGCTCATAATAGCACTCAGGCCGGCCGTCTCTATTATGGAGACAACCAAGATATCCTTCGCGACCAGCGAAAGATCAAGGATGAGTCAGTGGACTTATGTTATATTGATCCGCCATTCAATTCTAAAAGAAACTATAACCAAATATATAACAATATCGGCACAGAGGACCGCGCCCAAGCTCAAGCGTTTATGGATACATGGACATGGGACGATCTAGCCATTGCTGGATTCGATGAAATTATCGACAACGCAAGAGGGCGTTTTCAACCTAAAATGGTCGATCTTATTAAGGGGCTTGAACCCGTATTGGCCAGAGGCAGTCTGCTTGCATATCTTGTCAGCATGTCACTTCGCATCACCGAAATCCACAGGGCATTGAAGCCGACAGGGACATTCTTTCTTCATTGTGACCCTAACGCTAGTCACTATCTTAAACTTGTGCTCGACACTATATTCTGCGGACAAGGTGGCGACTTTATAAACGAAATAGTCTGGTGTTATAGTCAAGGAGGGAAAAGCAAGGGGCATTTCGGCAGAAAACATGATGTTATATTTTGGTATTCCAAGGGGCGCGATTACACATTCAATGATAAGTCCGTGCGCCTTCCTCTTACACCACATAAGAAGGATGCTTCAGGTAGGAATTATGGCGGAAGGATGGGTGTGGACGAAGCCGGCCGGGAGTATACAGAAAAATGGGGGACTGGCAGAAAGAAGCTATATCGCGAGCAACTTGCAAAAGCCAACTGACAGGGTGAATTTCGCCGTAAATTCGCGATAATTCGGCGAGACGCCCGCGCCCGGTCTTTGGTATCATGCGTTTGCGAATCCAACAGATACCAACAGTAGAAACCAGGGCGCAGGCGATGTCGCTTAAAG
>CALQHT020000025.1 GCA_943330455.2 Nitrosovibrio sp. Nv4
GGCGGGGGGAGGGGGTTCGCGCAACATCCGTGCGGATTTACCCCTCCCCCCGCCCCCTCCCGCAAGGGGAGGGGGAGAATTTTCTCCCGCGGCCACGATGTCCGAATACCCCGGTGAGCGGACCGTCGCGCCCATCAACGCCGCTTCGCCGCGTCGGTGGCAGCGGCCTTCGCCTGGTCCACCCACCAGATATCGAAGTTGAAGCCGCCCCGGATCGGCTTGTCGGGGGCGCCGAACCGGTCCCAGTAGGCGATGTTGAACTGCCGGCTGCCCCAGTTGGGCACGGCGTCGAACTGCCACAGCAGCACCCGGTCCAAGGCCCGCGCGGCGATGGTCATGCTCTCCCGGTCCGGCGCGTTCACCACCTTGTCGATCAGCGCATCCACGACCGGGGAGCAGATGCCCGAGACATTGGAACTCCCCTCCGCCTTGGCCGCGGCGCAGGACCAGTAGTCGCGCAACTCGTTTCCGGGGATGTCGCCCTGGGGGTAGACCATCATCGTCATGTCCAGGTCGAACTGGTCGGTCAGCCGCTGGTATTGCGCCGGGTCCACCGTCCGCACCCGCGCGTCGATGCCCAGCTTCTTGAGGGATTCCGTGTAAGGCAAGGTCGGCCGTTCCAGCGACGGATCGCTGAGCAGGATGGAAAAGCTCATCTGCTGCCCATTCGCATCCACCAGTTTGCGGTCCTTCACCTGCCACCCAGCCTGCCGGAGCAGCTCAATCGCGCGCCGCAACTGGTCGCGATTGTTCCCCGAACCGTCCGTCACCGGCAGTGTATAAGCCTGGGTAAACAACGAAGCCGGCAGTTGCGCCCGCCACGGTTCCAGCAACGCCAGCTCCGCGCCCTCCGGGATGCCAGAGGACGCCAGGTCGCTGTTGCTGAAATAGCTGTTGAGCCGGGTATAGGCGCCGTAGAACAGATTCTTGTTGGTCCACTCGAAATCGAACATCTCGGTCATGGCCTGGCGCACCAGCGGATCGGCGAACACCGGGCGACGGGTGTTCATCGCATAGCCCTGGAACCCGTTCGGCAGTTTGTGCGGATAGACCCGCTTGATCACCAGCCCGTTCTTCACCGCCGGGAAATCATACGCCGTCGCCCAGTTCTTGGAGACGTTCTCGCTGCGCAGGTCGATCGAGCCCGCCTTGAACGCCTCCATGGCCACGGCCGAGTCGCGGTAATATTCCGAACGGACCCGATCGAAATTATTGGTCCCCTTGCCGGTCGGACGGTCCCGCGCCCACCAGTCCGGATTGCGCTCGTAGGTCACGCTCCTACCCAATTCGAAGCCGGTGATCCGATAGGGACCGGAACCGACCGGCGCATCCGTCAGTGGGCGCGCAAAATCCCGGCCCTCGAAGAAATGCCGAGGCAGGACCGGCAAGGCGCCGACCAGCAGCGGCAATTCCCGGTTTTCGTTGGACTTAAAGCGGTAGACGACGCGCCTGGGTCCCTCCACCACCACCTCGGCCACGTCGGCGACCTGGATCTTGAAGCTGGGGCGGCCTTTTTCCAGCAGGGTCCGGAATGTCCAGGCCACATCCTCCGCGGTCACGGGCTGGCCGTCCGAGAAACGCGCTTCCGGCCGGATATCGAACGCAACCCACATCCGATCCGCCGGCAACTCGACGGCTTCGGCCAGATGGCAATAGGCGGTGGCGACCTCATCGGCCGACGCGGTCAGCAGACTTTCCCATACATGCCCGACCGATGCACCGGACCCGGACCCGCCCGGCAGAGTGACCCAGGGCGCGGTCGAGTATCCCTCCGGCGTGCCGCGCAGGATGAACGGGTTGAAGCTGTCATAGGTGCCGACGCGGCCGAGCGTGACCTGGCCGCCTTTCGGAGCATCCGGGTTGACGTAGGGAAAATGAGGGAAATCCGCCGGCAACGCCGGTTTGCCGAGGATCGTCAGGCCGTGGGATCGGGTAACCTCGGCGGCCTGCACCGGCGCGGCAAGAGTGGCAAGCAGCAGGAAACTGGCTATGGCGCGCACGGATCAACCCTCGGGGCGATAATCGGCGGCAAGGTGGGCTTCCGCTTAAGCAGTGGCAACTGACACTTCGTTAAGGAGCGCGACTGCTTCCGCCAAGAGGGCAGGATTGCCGACGGCCAGGACCGAGCCGTCACTGTCCGGTGTCAGCCGATTCCCGGCCCAGTCGGTCACGCGCCCGCCCGCGCCTTCGACCACCGGCACCAGGGGCGCCCAGTCCCACACATGCATGCTGCATTCGGCGACGATGTCGATCTGCCCCAACGCCAGCAGCCCATAGGCGTAGCAGTCCCCGCCCCAGTAATTGCGCCGGACGGCGCTGGCGAGTCGACGCCACCGCGGCTCCTGCTCCTCCAGCATTTCGGGGCTAGTGCAGGACAACTCGGCGTCACCGATCGACGGGCAGGGCCGGCAACCGGCAACGCCGCCGAAAGGTCCGCGAAATGTGGTGGCACGACCGGTCGCGCCGATCCAGCGCTCCCCTGTCACGGGTTGGTCGATGATCCCAACGATCGGAACGTCGCCGTCCAGCAGCGCGATCAGAGTTCCGAAGGTCGGGCGTCCGGTGATGAAGGCACGCGTGCCGTCGATCGGGTCCAGCACCCAACGCAGGCGCGCTTCGGGGCGATCGAGGCCGAATTCTTCGCCCAGAATGCCGTGGTCGGGAAACCGCTCCGACAGCACCGCCCGCATGGCCTGTTCGGCGGTGCGGTCGGCAATCGTGACGGGCGAGCGATCCGCCTTGATGTCAGTGCCGATCCCGGCCCGGAAGAACGGTCGCACGACGGCGCCGGCGACATCCGCCGCCGCCACCGCCGCCGCGATAAAGCGGTCCATGTTGGGCGGGATCAAGGCGCCGGTAGCGGCACCGGGTTCTTCGACAGACTCCGCAAATACGCGATGATATTCGCTCGGCTTTGGTCGTCCTTGACTCCGGCGAACGCCATCCTGGTCCCAGTCACATAGGCATTCGGCTTGAACAGCCACGTGTTCAGCTCTTCATAGGTCCAAGGTCCTTCCTTGGCCTTCAGGCCGGCCGTGTAGTTGAAGCCCGGGACATGCCCGTGCGGCTGCCCGACCGATTCATACAGGTTCGGGCCGACGCCGTTCTTCCCACCTTCGATGAAGGTGTGGCACTGGCTGCACAGCTTCTTGGCGGTGCTTTCCCCAACCGCCACATCGGCCTTCGCCAGCAGCGGAGCAACCGGCGGCAGGGCGACGGGCTTGGCGGCTTCCTTGCCGGTGTCGCCGTGTTCCTGGACCGCGATCGCCAGGACCGGTTTGTCCAACGGCTTGGTGTGGACGAGGATCGTTCCAATCGTGCCGGTGATGAAAAAGGCGATGCCAGCGATCAGGATCGCGGCGATGCCTTTGTTGACCTCCATACTGTCCATGCGGCGTAGCTTCCTCGTCGAGTGCGGTCGTGGTTCGCAGGCAAAGATCTGGGCCCGCCGTTGCACGGGACCGTGAGCGTCCATAAGCTAGGGCACCATAGGGAAACGAACCGGCCCCTTCAACCCATCGTCCGTCATTTCAAGGAACAGTGTGTCGTCGTGAACCCGATCGTTGTCATACCAGCCCGCATGGCATCCACGCGGCTGCCGGGTAAACCTCTGGCCGACATTCATGGCAAGCCGATGATCGTGCATGTGCTCGACCGGGCGCGGGAAGCCGATATCGGCCCCGTGGCCGTCGCCTGCGCCGAGGTCGAGATTGCCGACGCGGTCCGTGCGGCGGGTGGGCGGGCCGTGATGACCGACCCGGCGTTGCCATCCGGCACCGATCGGGTGCGTGCGGCGTTGGGGGAGCTGGACCCGGATGGCCGCCACGATGTCGTGGTAAATTTGCAGGGCGATGTGCCGACCCTGGACCCGGCGCAATTGCGCCTGGTGGTCCTGCCGTTGGGCGACCCGGCGATCGATATCGGCACTCTGGTGGTGCCGATCCTGTCGGAGGAGGAGGCGACGACGTCCTCCTTTGTGAAGGCGGTTTGCGCGTTTTCCGGCGATAATCCGGTGGCGCCGGCGCTCTATTTCTCGCGTTCGCCGATCCCCTGGGGGGAGGGGCCGCGTTGGCACCATATCGGCATCTATGCCTACCGCCGCGCGGCGCTGGACCGGTTTGTCACCCTGCCGCCGAGCATGCTGGAACAGCGGGAGGCGCTGGAACAATTGCGTGCCCTGGAAGCCGGCATGCGTATCGCCTGCGCGCGCATGGAGCACGGCCTGTTCGGCGTCGACACGCCGGTCGATCTTGACCGGGCGCGCCAGCTTCTAAATCCGAAAGTCTGATCCGACATGAGTGACATTATCGCGTTTCAGGGCGTCCTGGGCGCCTATTCCGACCTGGCCTGCCGCAACGCCTATCCGGCGATGACGACCCTGCCTTGCGAGTCGTTCGAATCCGCAATGGACGCCGTGCGCGAAGGACGCGCGGATTTGGCGATGCTGCCCTGTGAGAACAGCCTGGCCGGACGCGTGCCAGATATCCACCACCTGCTGCCCGAGTCGGGCCTTTTCGTCGTGGGGGAACAATTCCAGCGGGTCGAGCATTGCCTGCTGGGCGTGCGTGGCGCCACCATCGCCGACCTGAAGCGGGCGCACTCCCACACCGTGGCGCTCGGACAGGTTCGCCGGATTCTCAAAAGCCTCGATCTGACCCCGGTTGTGGAGGCCGATACCGCGGGGGCCGCCGAACTGGTGGCGCAGTGGAACCGCAAGGAAGAGGCGGCGATCGCGTCGTCCCTGGCGGCTGAGATCTATGGGTTGGACATCCTGCGCTCCAACGTCGAGGACGCCGCGCACAACACGACCCGGTTCTACGTGATGGCCAAGCGGCCCACGACGCCCGATCCCGCGACACCGCATCTGATGACCACCTTCGTCTTCCGTGTCCGCAACGTCCCCGCCGCGCTCTACAAGGCGCTTGGTGGTTTCGCGACCAACGGGGTCAACATGACCAAGCTGGAAAGCTACATGTTGGCGGGTCAATTCTCCGCGACGCAGTTCCTGTGCGACGTGGACGGCCATCCGGAACAACCGGGGCTGAGGCGCGCCCTGGAGGAGTTGTCGTTCTTCTCCTCCGAAGTGCGGGTTCTGGGCGTGTATTCGGCGGCGCCATTCCGTCTGGCGCAGGGGAGTGGGGATTGATCTAGCGCTTCACCCGCCTCGCCGGCTTCTTCGTCGGTACGGGAGGAGTGAGCGACTGCCCGGTGATCCGTTCGATCGTTGCCTCGTAGTTCGCCAGGTAGTCCGTCATTGACAGGTTCTCTTCGGCATAGCGGCGGGCGTTGGTCCGCAGCTTGCGATCGAGCGTCTTGTTCTCCATCAAATTCAGAACCTTGTCCGCCAGGCCCCGAGGATCGAAAAACGACGCCAGCAGGCCGGTCTGGCCATCCTTGATGAATTCCCGCACCGGTTCGGTGTCGCTGCCGACGATCGCGCAGCCCATCGCCATGGATTCCCGCAACGACCAGGACGCAACGAACGGGTATGTCAGGTAGACATGCGCGTCCGAGCGCTTGAGCAACGACTGATAGACGTCGTAGGCCACCCGTCCTGGGAACGCGACCCGGTTGACGTCGATGCCGCTGCCGACCTCCTTCATCATCAGTTCGCGCCAGGTGCCTCCGCCTTGCGGCATGATGCCGTAGCTGACGCCGTCGCTGCCGATCATGACCACTTTCAGATTCTTGCGGGCGGCGTGCAGATGCGGCAGCGCGCGCATCATCAGATGGAAGCCGCGATAGGGCTCCAGGTCCCGGGACACATAAGTCACCAGCTTGTCGTTCGGTTCGATCGTCATGTCGCCGATCTTCAGCGGTGCTTTCCGCACCAGCGGATCGGGCTTGCACATGCCCAGATCGACGCCTTCCCAAAGCAGATCGATCCTCGAATGGGCCCATTTCGGGTAGGTCGACAACTGCCACTGGGTGGGTGTGTGGCCGTGTTGGTCGAGATTGAGCGCGATGTGGTTGATCGCGTTCTTCGCCCGGATGCGTGGGAAATCCCGGACATCGGCCGGGAATTCGGGATCGAAGCCGACGTCGGCGCGGTACGGGTCGTAGTAGAATTCGAAGTAGCCCAGCATTGGCACTTTCGGCCAGATATCGACCAGGTTGAGCATCTCTCCCCAACCGTGGTGGCCGATAATGATGTCGGGCTCAAACCCGAGCCGCTTCAGGTTCGAGGCCGTATGCCACACAACCTCCGCTCGTCGGGCACCGGTATCAAGTTCGTGTGCGGTGATATGCACCTCGGGGCCGGATTTGGGCGGCTTCATGTACGGGACCTTGCGGACGCCGTGAATGACGTTGGCGTTCGGCTCGGTAATGAACACGATTTCATGGCCACCGGCCGCCACCAGATGGCGGACGATGTGCAAGAACTGCCCGGGGAAGTTCTGGTGGACGAACAGGAATCTCACGGCAAGGCGGCCCTATCTGATCGCGACCGGGATCGGAATGTCCCAATGTCGCCCGATCCAATCCATGTTGGTCGCCTCCATGGCCCGAATCCGTGCAATCCGGACCATTGTGTTGATCCGGGCGTCCGGCGCGGGCCAGGTGGCATTTCGTGATTGTAACGGGCGGACATGCCTCGCAATGGAGAGCCTGTCCGCCGGTCGCAACGTGACCTCAGCGGCGCGTCGTTCGTGCCGGGGCCTTGGGCTTCGCGGGAGACTTCGGCGCGGCGGTCCGGGTGGCAGCCTGTTTCCGAGGAGCCGGGGCCTGCGATCCGGCCGCAGCCAGCGGACGAATTTCGACCTGAAAGGCTTCCAGAGCGGCCAGACTCTCGGCCTCACACGCTTGTCCGGCCGGTGTGGGGCCTACCGCGGTGCCGTCGACGAAGGTTGCCGAGTAATGGCACTCATACTCATCCGCGGCGTCGCCCTTCAGGCGGATGTTGATGCCGAGCAGGGGGAGGGCCATGCCGCGGCTGCCGCAGAAATTGCCACCGTCGACCCAGGGGGATAGCCAGCCCCGCCCGAGAACGGCCTGATATTCGATGTCACTGGGCTTGATCATGTCGGTGGGTTTCAGGCCGAAGCCTTCGATCCACAGCTTGCTGTCGCGCTTTCCCATCCATTCGCCCAGGGTGCCGCCGACGTCGCCGGTTTGCTGGATATGGGCGATGACCTGCGGGTCCTCCCCTGGCACGATGGGCTGTACGGCAGCCGCTGGGGCTCTTGCCGGTGCCGCTGGGGCCTCGCCGGGCATCGGCTCGTTGCTCAGGCGCATGATCTGCAGACGAGGAGCCGATTCCGGTCCTTGATGGGAAGATTGGTAGACAGTGACCAGGATCTGCGCGACCGGGTCATTCACGCGCACCAAGGCGGCCGCGCCATCCAACCAACCGTCGGGACTGAAGGTCGCGATGGATACGGCGGACGCGGCGGAACCCGGGGACCGGGTGATGCGCACACCGGGCAAGCCGGTCGTCGGGTCGGCCTGGGTGGCGCCTGGTGCCGGGAATACGCAGAAAACCCCCTGCTCCAACGTCATCAGATGGCCGGAAACGCGGAGTTCGGAAACGCGGCTGCGGGCGGACTGATCGGCCGCCGGTTCGGCATCGGGTTGGGTGGCGGGATTGGCGGCGGGATTGCTCAGTACCGCGCTGGCGGCTTCGGACATACTTTGGTCTCGCTCTATTTTGGGGCGTGGCTTCACAAGGTTTGTATGGCAACGGGAGATTTATTGGAAGACGGAACAGTTCGCGCGTGGGTTGGGATAGCGGGAGCGGTGTATGATGTCGTACTGGCGATTAACACGTCATTAATAGCACCCGCGGATAGGTGCAGCGGAAGAAGAATCCCACGACCGGTGTTGCGAATCCGCTCCGCTGGTGCGCCGAGATCGAAGGCGGCGACGCGCAAACCGGCGCGCCACAGGTCGGACAGGGTCATGCACCAGGTTTCCGGCCAGATGGAGGGCAGGAATCCTAGGCTGGGTTGATGGGCCTCGATCAACCCGACAGCCTCTTGCGGCGCGTAGGTGCCGGTCACGAATACGCGGCCGGTTGCGAGCATGCGGGCATCATCGGTGGTGCTGCCGACGACAACGAACTCCAGATCCAGGGCGCGATCCGCGGCGTTGCGGGCGCAGGCCAGCAGGACGTCGTAGCCTTTGTGCAGCCCGATCCCACCCAGCACGCAGACCCGGTGCCGACCCGCCGGTCGGGATGGCGATTTGGGGCGCCAGATAATGGCGTTGTCGTCCTCATGCGGCACGATATCGGGCACGATGCCAGGAAAATGGCGACGGATGCGGTTTGCGGCATCGCGGGACGGGGCGATGACCTGGCGCGCGGCGTGGAGAAAAGCCGCCGAACGGGTCGTCAGGTCGGCGACGGTGATAGGTTCGGACAGGAACGAGCCATGATCGTCCACGCAGGATTGACAGGTCGTTCGATCCGGTTCCCCGCAGTAGCGATCTTGCCCGCCGACCAGCGAGATGCGCGGGCAGAACCAGGCGTAGTCGTGCACATGCGCCTCATACGGAACCCTCAACCGCGCGATCAGATCGTGAATGCCCGGGTGATGGCCGAGAAAGTGATGTGCCTCCACCCGATCCGGCCGTTGCGTGCGCAACCATCGCAGCAGCAGCGGTAATTCATCGGGCATGCGATAGCGCAGGTTGGGGAACAAGCGGTCGGCCCCCTTGCTGACGACGATCGCCGCGTCTGCGTTGTCCATTTTGGATGGGCGCAGCACCACCGGCTGTCTCCCAGCCTGGGCATGATCCTCGGCGGCTCGGGCGATGCGGCGTTCGACCCCACCGCCTTCGTCGTGGGTGATCAGAATGGCCGTCGGTTGCCCGGGCTTGCGGGCGCCGCGCCAGCGTTCCAGATCCAGACGACGGCGCGCATCGGCCAAGGGGTCGGCGGCGATGAAATCCTGGATCAACCGGTCGTAGCCGGGGTGCAAGCGGTTCAGGATGTCCTGGTTGCGGCCGCGGAGGTGAATCGCCGCGGTGCCGAACGACTTGCCGCTGGCATGCGCCACGAAGAGGCCGGGCAGCGCGACATGGCGCCATCCCAGCCGACGGGCCCGCAGGCAGAAATCGTTCTCCTCCCCATATCCTTGCGCGAACACGTCGTCGCGCAGGCGCCCCGTCGCATCCAGGCAATCTCTCCGAATATACAGGCAAAAGCCGACGCCGACCGGGATATCGATCGTCGCCCCGCGGTTGGCGCGAAACGCTTGCCGGTCCAGGACGATGGTCTCGGCCAGATCGGGGATGTCGTTGTCCGGACCGGGCCCCGGATAGCTGAGAATGCTCGCGTTGTTGGACAACGGTGTGACGGTGCCGATATCGTCGGCGGCGTGGGCGGCGTCTCTCAGCCGTTCCAGCCAGCCGGGCGGCACCAGGGTGTCACTGTTCAGCAGCACCACGTCGCGACCGGATGCGGCGAGAATGCCGGCATTGGCACTGCCCGGAAAACCCAGGTTGTGAGGGTTGCGGATCAGCCGAATGCGTCTGGAGCGTGCCAGCCGGTCCAATTCGGCGACCAACGCGGGCTCCGGCGACGCATCGTCGACCACGACAATACGATCGGGGCGAGCGACCGAGGTGAACAACGTCTCCAGACAGGCGAGAACGAGCGCGGTCTGCCCATGAACGGGCACCACGACGTCGATCGGACGCCGGCGCCGGTGGAGACCGAAGGGGGGGGCCGGTATCGGCAAATTGGCCGGAATAGAAGGCGGCGGCAGAACATCCGGGAGCGGTTGGACGGACGCGCTGGCGGGATAGAGCCGGGCCAATGTTAGTGCGGCCGCCGTTGCGGCAAGCTCTTCACCGCGGGGGGCAAGCGGGCTTCCAGGTAGGTCGCGGCCATCGCGGCCCCGCACATGGAGCGCCCCGGTCATGGATCGAAGTGCCTCGGCGGGCACTTCGAACCCCCGGGGATGAGCCAGTGGTCCGGTATCGAGGACACTGACGTCCGCGTCGGTCGCCGAAATCCGCAATGGCGGTTTACCGCTGTCGTCATCGATGGTCAGCGCCGGGTCCGTCGTCGGATCTCCGGGATGCCAGGCCCAACCCCGCAATCCGCCCCCGTCCGTCGTGACATATCCGGTCGTGCGTCCGATGGCGCGCAGGTCGATCGGGCTGCCAAGCAAAGGCCGCTCACCGATCATGACGTCCAGTTGGCTATGCGTGGGCCAGTCCGCCGGCAGCCGCCGCCCATCGAGCCGCCGCCCGTCCAGGACGAGGATCAACGGCCCGGGGCTGTGCGGATGCGCGACAATGTCGCCAGTCCCGCTCAAGCCGCACCAACCGACGGCCTGGATCGATCGCGCAATTGCGGCGGCAATCCCGTTCATATCCGGTTGGTGGATGTGCCGGCTCAGTGCCTTGGCGACGGCGAGGCCGGCAATGCCGGGCTCCCCCAATCGGCTGAGTGACGCGGCAAGCCCGAGCCATGCCTCCCGCATGTCATGTTCGGCCGTAACAGCCTCAAACAGGGTCCGCGCGCGTTGGTCGTCCCGACCCAGGCAAACTGTCGCCAAGGCCAGGCGGATGTTGTGATCGCGCGGGACAAGCCGATGAGCGCGGTCCAACCAGCGCATGGCGCCGATCGCATCCCCACGCCCCATATGCTCTCGACCCTGGGCGAGCGCCGCACGGGCCAGCGCGCTCTCTTCCGCTTCCGGGTTGGACGGCATGGCCGCCATGCTGGGTCAGTCGCCGACCGCCTGGGAGGCCTCGGTATTCTGGGGCGCCGGCAAGGAAGCCAGGTCGGCGCGGGCATCCTGGATACCCTGGGCGATGGCGCGTTCGATCCAGGTCCGAGCTTCGTCGAAATTCTGTTCCCCGGCGAGGTTGCGGGCCAAATACCGGCCCAGCATCATCTGTGCATAAGGATGCCCTCGCTCCGCAGCGGATCGGAACCAGCGCTGGGCGACGGTTCTTTGCGTGGGAACTTCGTGACCGCCGCCATGCATGGCACCCACGGCGAACATCGCGCCAACATGCCCGCGTTCGGCGGCTTTTTCGAACAACACCAGGGCGTTGGGATGGTCTTTCGGGCCGCCCCGACCGTTCAGCATCATGTCGGCCAGCATTACCTCTGCGTCGATCATGCCGATATCGGCCGCTTTCTTGATCCAGGCTCGGCCTTCCTCGGGGTTCGCCTCGACGCCGCGGCCTTCGACCAGCATGCGCCCATACCAATACTGCGCGTTCACGACGCCATCGGCCGCTCGCCGCAGCCATTCGGCGGCACGCCGGTCATCGCGTTCGATCCCGACACCCTCGGCCAGGCAGACGCCAAAATTGAAGGCCGCGATCAGATCGCCCGATGCCGCGGCCTGTTCGAACCACTCCCGTGTCCGCACCGAGTCCGATTCGTCTCCATGGCCCCGCAGCAGCAGGTTGCCCAGGTCGGCATGCGCATCCTTGTCGCCGGACTGGGCAGAGATGCTGAACAGGCGTGCGGCTTCATCCTGATCCCGCGGCACGCCTGCACCCGTCAGGTAGAGCATGCCGAGTGCCCGGGCGGCGCCGCGATGGTTGTTGGCCGCGACGGCCCGAGCGAACCACATCGCGGCTTCCGCGTAGTTCGGTGGCAGCTTGCCGCCCTTGGCATACAGGTCGCCGACCATCGCCGCGGCTTCCGGGTCGCCCGCCAGCGCCGCGCGCCGCAGCCATGACTCGCCCTCCGTCACGTTCGGTTCGACGCCACGCCCTTCCAGGAGGGCATATCCCCAGCGGGCCTGGGAAGAGCGATGACCTTTTTCAGCCGCGGCGCGATAGGAGCGGGCGGCGAGGGGCATATCCCGCTCCATCCCCACACCGCGTTCGGCGATGACGCCATACAGGTGCAACGCCGTGGCAAGGCCTTTGTCCGCGGCCTGCCGCAGGTTTTCGACGATCAGGGCCTGAACCGCCGGGTCCTTCGAGTCTCGGGCCAGGCACAAGGCATAGCCGAGCTGTCCTTGGGGGCAGCCACCTTCGGCGGAGCGCTGGTACCAGCGATCGGCCTCCGGGATGTTGCGCATGGTTTCGGGGCCGGAGGTCAGCACATAGGCCAGGACCGCCTGACCATCTGCCGATCCGCCTTCCGCTGCCTTGCGCGCCCAGACCTCCGCCGCGGCGAAGTCCGGTTCGGCCGTGGTGTTACTGCCAAACAGGCCGGGAGACGCATTTGACGCGGAATCCGCGAATCCCGCCGCCAGACCGTGCAGGCAGAGCGTGGCCAACAGGGCCTGTGCCTCCACGTATCCCTGCTTCGCGGCGCGCTCGACCCAGCGGACTCCGTCGCCGCGACTGGGTGGGACGCCGGCCCCCTCCAGATAGCACCGTCCGATGCGGTATTCGGCCTCTGCGATCTTCGCTCTCGCCGCGCGGGCGAAAAACGGGAACGCGCCCTTGCGATCACCTTTCTCCGTCAGCCGCAAGGCATGACGGAGGGCGGATTTTGGGGAGAAGCGGGCGACCAATCGGTCTGCGATGCGCATTGGCGTCAGATCTCACCAGGCTGGGTACGTTGGATGATCACGGCTCCCGCATGCCTTCGGTTGCCGTGGGGATCAACCGTTCGAAGAAGAAGCCGAGTGCGGTCCGCTCGCCGATCTTGATATCGGCGGTGACTGGCATGCCGGGCATCAGCTTGAAGTCCTCGGGTAGGTCATGCAGTTCGACACGGTCCAAGGAGATGCGGGACCGAAACCACACCGCGTTGCCAGCCGCGGTGGTCGGCAATGCGGTGGCGCCGGTCGGGTTGCGTTGCTCATCCGCGCTCGTGAAACTGTCGGCGCTGATAACCCGCACGGTGCCGTAGGCTAGGCCGTAGTGGTTGTACGGGAAGGTATCGAACTTGATCGCCACGGTGTTGCCGAGATTGACGTAGCCATCGTCGCTGCCCTGGATGTTCGCTTCCACTTCCAGCGGCGCGTCGGACGCGACCAACGTGATGAACTGTTGTCCCGCCGTGATGACGGAACCCACGGAAACCTTCGCGATGGACAGCACGGTCGCGTCTCGGTCGGTGCGCAATTCCACCAATTGGTGACGGAGTTTGGCCTTGTTGTAGGATTCCCGGGCGTCCGACAGCTTGCTCACGCTTTCGGCCAGCTTTTCAGACACGTCGGCGCGCCAGTTTTCCGCGTAGCCATTCCGCTCGGCGATCAGTGCGGCAAGGTCGCGTTGGCCGGAAAGAGCCATCTGTTCGGCCCCGTCCATGTTGCGCTGGACCTCCGTACGGGTGTCCATCGCCGCCAAGGTATTGATCTTGCTGCCAACGTTCAGCCGCTCCAATTCCTTGCGCATGCCTTCGAGCGATGTGGCGTAGGCCAGCCGCTCCCGGTAGCCCAACGCGTCGGATCGGGCGCGCGAAACCGAGGCGGAAAGACTGTTCGCCTTCTGCTGGTAGCTTTCGATCTTGTAGTTGTGCTCGGCACGCCGCTGACTGAAGATCGCCGCCTGCAACGCGAGGTTGGGGTCGAGGCCGATATAGGTGAAGGGACGATCCTCCGCCTCCGCCTGCAACCGGCTGACCTGCGCCTGCAAGGCGGCCACCTGCGCTGCCAACGCACCCAGATCGGCGGCCGCGAAGGTCGGATCCAGGCGAGCCAATACCTGTCCGGCGCGCACCTTGTCGCCCGCGGAAACGTCGATCGAACGGACGACCCCGGTGTCGAGCGGCTGGACGACGATCATCCCGCCCCTGGCGACAACCTTGCCGGTGGCCGTGACGACCTTGTCGATCTTGATCAAGGCCAGCGCCAGCCCGAGAGAAACCACCAGCGCGAAGACAGTAAAGGTGATGGCCCGTGCGATGGGGGGGGTCGGAACGTTGATGATCGCCGTCGAGGGAGATTGGAACTCAAGAATCGCCGGGAGCGTCGGATCGTCCCGCTCCGCGACGTCGGTCCTAGTCGCCTTGGACGAGGGTTGGAGCGATAGCTGCATGACGGGAACCTTGTGTTTCCAGATGGCGATTCTGCTGCGCCCAAAGCTGACGGTAGACGGTGCAGCGTTCGAGCAGGACGTTGTGCGGCGCGATATCGACCAGTTCACCACGTTCCAGCACCATGATCTGATCGCAATCGACCAGGGACGACAGGCGGTGGGAGACGATGACCATGGTCCGTCCGCGGGCAATCCGCAGCAGGTTGGCATTCACCAGGGCCTCGCTTTCCGGATCCAGGGCGCTGGTGGCTTCGTCCAGGATCAGAATGCGGGGATCGGTGATAACGGCGCGCGCAATCGCCAGGCGCTGACGCTGACCGCCGGAGAGGTTGGGCGAGCCTTCCTCCACATAGGTTTCGTAGCCGTTCGGCATCCGCTCGATGAATTCCTCGGCGCCGGCCAGGCGTGCGGCGCGAACGGCGTCTTCCAGGGTCAGCCCAGGGCGCCCGGCCAGGATGTTGTCGCGGATCGAGCCGCGGAACAGGAAGTTTTCCTGCAGGACGACACCGTAGTTCGAGCGCAGGTGGCGGAGATTGATTTCCCGCAGATCGGCGTTGTCGATCTTCAGGAACCCCGAATACTCGCGGTTGATGCCTTGCAGCAGTCGGGTCAATGTGGATTTACCGGACCCGGAGCGGCCGACGACACCCAGCATGGTGCCCGCCGGGATTGAGAAGCTGACCCGGTCGAGGGCGGGGAGCTTGGTGCCGGCATAGGTGAACGTGACATCGTCGAAGGTGATCGCACCGGCGAACTTGGGCCGCAGACCGCCGGAAGCCGAATCCCGTTCGATGGGGCGGTTGAGCACGTCCGCCGCCTGCGCCATGGAGCCGCGGATTTCTTCCCAGTCTTCCATCAATCTGGCCAGCCCAACGAGCGGCTGGGCAACGCGCTGCGAGAGCATCATGAACGAGATCAGGCCGCCCAGGCGCATGGAGGCTTCGCCCTCCAAGGTCATATAGGCCCCGATCAGGACGACGCCGACCCACATGAAACGCTCGATCGGGTTGACCAGGGTTTGCGGCCAGTTGGCGATCTTGCCCATGGCGAGGCGCCATTTGCCGGACTCCGCCACCCGTTCGTCCCAGAGCGCCTTGCGTTGCGGCTCCAGCGCCAGGGATTTGACGGTCTTCATGCCGAAGACGGTTTCACCGAGCGCTGCCTGTTTCGAGGTTTCTGCCTTCAGAACCTTGCTGTAGACCGCGCGCATCGGCTTGAGGAAAGCCACGATGATCAAAGCGATCAGCGCCGAACAGACCAGAATCATCCAGGCAAGGGTGGTGTTGATCCAGAATAGGAACGGCAACAGGATCACCAGGGTGATCAGGTCCAGCACCGTCGCAAGCAGCTTGCCGGTGATGAACTCCCGCACCTTGTGGACCTGGGAGACCTTGTACATCGTCTCACCGGCCGGGTGGCGTTCGAAATAGTCGAGCGGCAATCGTACCAGTCTGTTGAAGATGTGCAGGTTCAGCCGCGCGTCGATCCGCGCGCCGACGACCAGGATGATCAGTCGCCGGCCGAAGCTGAGCAGCGTCTCAAACAGGATCATGATGCCGACCAGGACGGATATCAGGAACAGAGTCGAATAACTCTGATGCTGCATCACCTTGTCCATGACCTTCATCACCATCAGTGCCGGCAGAAGGTGCAGCAGGCTGATGGTGAAGGATGCCAGGAACAGATCGCGCAGAGATTTTTTCTCTTTCGCGACCTGGCCGAACAGATAGCTCATGGTGAACGGCGGATCGGCTTCGGTCTGTTCGCGCAAGGCGCGCATCAGCACGGCCTCTCCGCTCCAGACCTCGGCCAACCGCATCTCGTCGACCTGGATCGGCGCCTCGGCGTCGGACGAGCGGGGGTCGCGCAGGGCGACCACCTTCGCCTCGATGCTGGCCCCGACCAGAAGGGCCGCGGTGCCATCGTCCAACAGCAGGATGACCGGGCTGCCTGTATTCAGCCGCATCAGGTGCCGCCAGCGCAGCCGCAGCGCCCGCGACCACATGCCGGAGCCTTGCGCCCAGGCCGACAACGCCGCCGCGCTCGGCACCGTTTCATCCGGTCCGGCGCGGAATTCATGGGGATCCAGCTCCATCCCGTAATAACGGGCTGCGTTCATCATCGCGAGCAGGCGGGGATGGATCGGCGCGTCGCGGCCGCCGCCATCGCCTGTCGACATGCCCGCGCCGCCGGCTCCACCCGCATTGTCGGCCCGCGCATCCCGTATGGCGGGTTGGCGGCCGAGCCCGGATAGACCAGATGTATGTCCGTCAGAGATATCCACGAGCGAACCCCTTCAGAGGCGTATCGAAGGCCAACGTCATGCGCTTCAGCACATTACGCGTAACCGGTAAATAACACGTTGCCCGCCATCCTGGGGGATTTTGTCGCGGCCGAATTGGCGCGCGGGACTCTCTCGGCGGCCAAGCGGCCCGGGCTGGTATATTGAAACGGCGCGGACGGATCACAACCCGACCATGACAAGGGCGAATGAAAATAGCCTCGTTTCTCGAGTTTCTGGATGAAACCAACATGTCGAACGGGTTGCATATTGATACGAATTATGTCGGAAATGCGGGAAGGTGGCCCGTTTTGAGCCTGCTGGCGTCCCCCGAGACCGCCCATGGGCTGCACCTTGCGGGCAAACCCTGTTAGCAACCATGCGGCGCCTATGCCATAAAAGCGGGAAAAGGACAAACGAATCGTGACCCTGAACGATACCGTTGGCGCATTCATCCCAGGCGAACGCCATCAGGTGCCCCCGCTGGCCGCGGGCCGGCTGAGCGGTCTCACCTTCGCCGTCAAGGACCTGTTCGACGTCGCCGGCGCGGTCACGACTTACGGCAATCCTGATTGGGCGGCCTCTCATGGGGTCGCGAGCGTCACCGCGCCGGTCGTCACGTCCTTGCTGCAGGCCGGCGCCTATCTGGCGGGCAAGACCAAGACTCATGAACTGGCCTACGGGCTGACGGGGGAGAATATCTGGCACGGCACACCGATCAATCCGCGGGCGCCCGACCGCTTCCCGGGCGGGTCGAGCTGCGGGTCGGCCGCCGCCGTTGCCGCCAATCTGGTGGATTTCGCGATTGGGTCCGACACCGGTGGCTCGGTCCGCATCCCAGCGAGCTATTGCGGCCTTTACGGCATCCGGCCGACCTTCGGCGCCATCAGCCTTGCCGGGGTGTGTGCCTTGGCGCCCAGCCTGGACACGCCCGGCTGGTTTACCCGCACCGCGGCCTTGCTGGTCGAAATCGGCGATGTGCTGTTGCCCGGTGGGCGAACCGGGGCCAGCGGCCCATTCCTGCGCGTGGAAGAAGCGTGGGTAAACGCCCAGCCGGAGGTTGCAGAGGCGCTGCGCCCGGCTTTGGAGCGGTTGCAGCAACTGCGCGGACGGCCAATTGGTATCAGCCTGTTGCCAGAAGGTGTGGATAGTCTGTACGACCATTTCCGTACCGTGCAGGCCGAGGAAGTCTGGGCGGCCCACGGGACCTGGGTCGAAAAAGTGAAACCCCGCTTCAGCCCATCGGTTCAGGGACGCTTTGCCGCGGCCAAAGCCACCACGCCGGCGATCGCCGCGCCAGGGCGGGCCTTCCGGCGCCAGTTGCAGGCGCGAGTCCTGCCGTTGCTCGCTGGCGGAGCGGTGATGGTCTACCCGACCAGCCCCTGCGTGGCGCCGCTGCTGACCGCCGGGCCAGGCGAACAGGACGGGGTCCGCCAGGCGACCATCGGCGTCACCGCCATCGCCGGGTTCTGTGGCCTGCCTGAGGTGAGCTTGCCCGTTGGTTCGGTCAACGGGCTTCCTGTCGGCTTGTCGCTGGTGGCCGGTCCGGGGCAGGATCGCGCCTTGCTCAGCTTGGCCTGCGACGCCGCATCCCTTCTGGGCCTTCCGGTCTAACAGGCCCCCCCTCACAGGAACTTCGGAATGCAGATTCGTGCTGCCACAGAGGCGGATATCCCGGAAATCCAGACGATCTACGCCCACCACGTCCTGCATGGCACCGGCACGTTCGACGAGGAACCGCCCTCGGTCGAAGACATGCAGCACAAATTTCACAAAGTCACCGGGGAAGGCGGCGCCTGGCTGGTTGCCTCCGATGCTACCGGCGTCCTCGGTTACGCCTATTACAATCAGTTCCGCGACCGATCCGCCTATCGCTATTGCGTCGAGGACAGCATCTATGTGCGTGACGACGTGCGTGGCCAGGGCGTGGGCAAGGCGCTGGTCGGTCAATTGATAGACGACGCCACCGCGCGCGGCATGCGGCAGATGATCGCGGTGATCGGCGATTCCGAGAATGTCGGGTCGATCGGCGTGCATGCCAGCCTGGGTTTCCACATGGTCGGGACCCTGAAGGCCGTCGGTGTGAAATTCGGCCGTTGGGTGGACGTGGTGTCGATGCAGCGTCCGCTCGGCCGCGGCGATGCCAATTTGCCCGAGTGATCGGAGAAGCGGTCCGCCCCCATGCTGCGTGACAAGCGACTTTGGACCATGGCCGCGTTCGGCTTCATGGCGGGCCTGCCGCTGCCGCTGTCCGGCTTTACCTTCCGCCTGTGGCTGTCGGAGGGTGGCGTTTCCCTGGCGATGATCGGGCTGACGGCCAATATCGGCCTTGCCTATTCGCTGAAATTCCTGTGGGCGCCGGTGCTGGACCAGGCGCGTCCGCCGGGACCGCTGCGTTGGCTGGGGCAACGGCGAGGCTGGCTGATGACGATCCAGCCGCTGCTGGCGCTGTCCGCGCTGATGCTGGCGCTGTCAGACCCGGCCGCGGCGCCCGCCGCCGCCATCGCCGCCGCGGCTCTGGTCGCGTTTCTGTCCGCCAGCCAGGATATCGCGGTCGATGCGTGGCGGATCGAGGTCTTCCCACCCAAGCTCCAGGGCGCGGCCATGGCCGTTTATGTCTGGGGCTATCGGGCCGCCTTGCTGATCTCGGGCGCGGGCGCGATCAAAGCCGCCGATCTGATCGGGTGGCACACCGCGTTGTTGGGCGTGGCCCTGCTTTTGGCGCTCAGCCCCCTGGTCACGCTGCTGGCCCGCGAGCCCGATGTGGCACGGGATACGCAGGTCGAAACGCGGCCCGAGCGGTTCATACCCCGCATCCGCCACGCCGTGGTCGATCCGCTGCGGGAGTTTCTGACCCGGCCCGGCGCGATCACCATCCTGGCCTTCGTCGCCCTGTTCAAGCTGGATGAGGCCATGGCCGGCGTCATGACCGCGCCGTTCTATCGGTCTCTGGGCTTCGACAAAAATGCCATCGCGGTGGCGAATTTCTTGCCCTCCTTGGCGGCGGTGCTGGCCGGGACGGCGATCGGTGGCTGGCTGGTGGCGCGCCTGGGTGTCGGCCGAGCCTTGCTGCTGACCGGCTGTGTGCAGAGCACGGCGGTGTCGATGTATGTCGTGCTCGCGTTCTCTCACGATCAGGTGCATGTGCTGTATTTCACCGTGTTCCTGGAGGCGTTTGTCGGTGGTCTGGCCGATGCGGCCTTCATCGCCTACCTGTCCGGGCTGTGCTCGGTGGCGTTCACGGCGACGCAATACGCGCTGCTGTCGTCCGTCGCCGCCATTGCGTTGCGCACCGTGGGCGGCCTGACCGGGTTCCTGGCCGAGGCGGTCGGGTGGCCGATGTACTACTCGCTCTGCGTGGTGGCGACGTTGCCGTCGATTTTCCTGATGCTGCGGGTGCTGCGCCGCTACCCGCCGGTGGAGCGGGTGGCTGAGTCGTAGGGACAACATAAGCTTGGCAAACCGCCGGCGTGAATGTTAGGTTACATGTAACTCTAAGCGGGTTTGCTTTCGACCCATCGCATAACGCCACACGCTGTTGTCATGCTCCGGCTTGCTTCGAGTTTGACAAATGGAGGCGCTCCCCGAACGGTCAGGGTGGATCGCGGTTGGCGGAACTCGACCGGAAAGTCTGCCATGGCGACCGCAACCATCCCCACGCAATCTCGACAGAAGGTTAGGGAGCACCGTTCGCGTCTGCGCGAGCAAGGGTTGCGCCCGATCCAGATCTGGGTGCCGGACATGCGCTCGCCAAAGTTCCGCGCCGAAGCACATCGTCAGTCGTTGGCCGTCGCGGGCAGCGCCGGTGCGCGAGACGATCAAGCCTTCATCGACTCGCTTTCCATCCTCGACGATGCGGATGACGGCTCCAACGATCAACCTCGGGAATGAGGCGGGGTGACGTCTGGACCGTTGCAGGTGGCAAGGATTACGCCGGCAAGCCTCGCCCGGTGATTATCATCCAGGATGATCGGTTCGACGCCACGCATTCCATCGCGATCTGTGCATTCACCACGGATGAGACGGATGCCCCATTGTTCCGGCTGCCAGTCGTGCCGAACCAACGGAATGGTCTGCGCATGGGTTGCCGATTGATGGTGGACAAGATGACCACTATCCCGAAGTCCAAACTCGGTTCGCGGATTGGCAGGTTGGACGATGCCGATATACTGCGCCTTAATCAGGCCATTCTGGTGTTTCTTGGATTGGCGGTTTCTCCACGGTCCAGCCGAACGGACTGACGCCCGAGAGATCGGAGGACCGGGGTGCTGGCTTGTCTCACTGCCCGATCTGATCTTGCATCGTAACTGGGACCGCCTGGTGCTCGGCATAATCCGATCAGCGCAGCGATCATGCCATGCGTCGTCGTGGCGAGGACGCGTTCGTGTGCCACGCCCCCGCCCGGGGCCGGTTACGAGAGCCAGCAGGCGCGATCACGTCACGCCTGCCGGCCCGCCGCACTACTTCGGCTCGATCGGCATCCGCGCGATCGACAGCCACGCGACCGGCGCCCCGGCCTTCTCCGCCGCCTGATCCGCCGGTACCGAACTATCCCAATCCGCTGCGATGAACCGCCGCCCGCTGACCGCATCCGCCGCGTCCGACACCAGCCAAAGCAGCGGCTTCACCATGATCTCGGGTTGCAGCATCTTCGCGGGATCGCCGGCGTTCTCGCCGACCAGAGGCGTATTGGTCACCCCGCCAGGCACCAGCACATTCGCCGTCACCCCGGTGCCTCGCAAATCCGCCGCCAGCACGGCCATCGAGGACTCGGCCGCTGCCTTGCTCGATCCGTAGAGAAGGTAGCCTTCACGCACCATCGTCCCCAGGCTGGTGGTGACGGTGATGACCCGCCCTTTCCCCGCCTTCAGCATATGCGGCACCACGGCGCGCGCCATCATGATCGGGGCCGTCGCGTTCACCGCCAGAAAGCGAGCCCACTGCTCGGGCGTGATTTCCCACGCGCGGATCGGGTTCTGCCGCTGGTCCGCCTTTACCGCGGCCTGTCCCACGCCGGCCACGTTCAGCAGCACATCGATGCGTCCGGTGGGCTTCAACGCCTCGGCCACGATCCGGTCGAACGAGTCCGGCTGCGACAGATCGGCCTCCATCGTGACGACCGAACCAGACAGGCCCGCCGCCGCGGCTGGCATGGTGGCGAGCGTCGCGGGATTCCGATCCACCACCAGCACCGTGTAGCCGGCCCCGACCAGCCCCAACGCCATGGCCTTGCCGATGCCACTGGCGCCACCGGTGACAATCGCG
Source organism: Nitrosovibrio sp. Nv4 (assembly GCA_943330455.2). Classification (GTDB taxonomy): domain Bacteria; phylum Pseudomonadota; class Alphaproteobacteria; order Acetobacterales; family Acetobacteraceae; genus Rhodopila. Next base: position 21,458 of record CALQHT020000025.1, read on the forward strand.
GTTTTTTTGGCCGTCGCACTGCGATCCGACATGTGTTTCCTCCGTTGTTTGTCTGTGCGGGGGACTGTTCCAGAAACCGGGCGAGCGCGCCAGTTCTGGCCTTCCAGGTGGGGCTGTGGTTGGTTGATGAAGGTTGCGAGAAAAGGGGGCGGCGTGACGGAAGAATTCCCGACGGTGACGGTCGTCGACCACCCGCTGGTGCGCCACAAGCTGACATTGCTGCGCGACCGTCTCACGTCATCGCCGCAATTCCGCGCCCTGACCCGGGAACTGAGCATCATCGTCGGCCTGGAGGCCACGCGTGACCTGGCGCTGGAACCCATCTCCATCGAAACGCCCCTGGAGCCCATGCAAGGTCACCGACTGCTCGGCGGCGGGCCGTGCGTCGTTTCGATCCTGCGGGCGGGGAACGGGATGCTGGACGGGATGCTGCAAATCATGCCGAGCGCTGGGGCCGGACATATTGGGCTGGCGCGGGATGAGGCGACGTTGCTGCCGGTGGAGTATTATCTGAAATTACCGGCTGATATCGGGGGGCGCGCGGTGATCGCGGTGGATCCGATGTTGGCCACCGGAGGGTCGGCGGTCGCCGCGATCGATCGGTTGAAGCAAGCCGGTGCCGGCCCGATCAGGTTCGCCTGTCTGATCGCGGCGCCGGAGGGGTTGCGACGCCTGACCGCGGCTCACCCGGACGTGCCGATCTTCACCGCGGCCATCGACCGGCAACTGGACGAGCGCGGCTATATCCGTCCCGGTCTCGGCGATGCGGGGGACCGTCTGCATGGAACGACATAGGCCGCCCCGAGGGCTGGTTCACAAGAAAGTGAGGGCGCGGGATTTCCGTGCCAGCGGCCCGCGGTGATCGCCGGCCAATAAGAGGCCGGTACCCCCGGTCAGGCCCTGCCGCCATAGCCTGGCGCATGTTCATCGAGCATTTTCGGCCCAAACTTGGCATCAGGCCCGTCCACCGAGCCTGGTTGAGGCACGCCATGGCACCCGCGAAAAATTGGCGCGACGGTCTATAAAATAGGTGGTGAACCCGGCATACTACCAATGGTACGATTTTCTGCAGGGGATGAACCCTACGGGCGAAGCGTTCCTTCACGACGACGGGCGAATTCAGCGGGGGGGGGGACATGACACCTAAATTGCTGGTCATCGACGATGATCGCAGTACGGCATTGATTGTGGCCCGCATCGCCGAGACCACCGGCTTTTTGGTGAAAACAATCACGAACCCGTTCGAGGCCTTGGAGGCGTTTCTGGAGTTTGAACCGGATGTCGTGTTCCTGGACATGATCATGCCCGAGAAGGATGGGATCGACGTGCTGCAGGAGATCCTGCTGGCGGGGGCCCCCGGACGGATCGTTCTATCGTCCGGCTTTGGTCGCGGTTATCTGTCTCAGGCGAAAGAACTGGCGGAATTTTACGACAAAAACAATGTGGTAGTGCTCGACAAGCCGTTTCGCCGCGAAGACCTCTTGAACGCGCTGCGGGGACCAAACCCTACTTGAAGCAGAATAACCGCCCGGGTAGGGCGGAACGAGGAACCCTGTCGCGCGAAGGGGATGATCACCGCGCGTTCTCGGCATATATTTGCCCGCGCGCCATGCCCGCGGCGAATGTCTCGGCGGTCACAGTGTCGCCAGTAGTAACGCCTCTTTAATCTCCAGCACCTAGGGTCCCGGCATGCATCGGACGAGCGATGCATGGACGAAGGGCAGTGCCGATGATCAAGTGGTTGGGCAACACGAATATCACCACACGATTATTCGGCATCTTGGCGCTGCTCGGCCTTACCGCCTGCATCGCCGGCGGCTCGATCGTCCATGTCCTGCGCGTGTACAGCGACACCGTCACGGCCATGCAGCGAGCGTCGGACCGGGCGATCATCGCCGAACAGGTCAATGGCCTGATCAACGCGGTCGTGATGGACTCGCGCGGTGTCTACATGGCCAAGAATGCCGCCGATGTGGAGAAATTCGGCAAGCCACTGCTGAAGAACCTAACGAATATCGAGGATCTGGTGGCGCGCTGGGCCACGTTGGTCGGCCAGGAATCACGCGCGGACTTCGACGATTGTGTCCGGCAGGTGCGGGATTTCGTGTCCCTGCGCACCGCGGTGGTCGAGGCCGGGCGGACTCAAGGCGGTCCGGCCGCCGACAAGATTGGCAACAACGACGCCAATCGATCAAACCGGCAGGCGTTCAACCAGGCGGTCGTGGTGCTGGCGCAGAAAAACGCCAGGGAAATCAATGCCCTGGGTGATGAACTGGCGCGGTTTCGGGGGGCTGTGTCGACGGCCCTGCCGGTGATCCTGGTCGGCGGAATCCTCTTTGCCGCCGCGCTATCGGCTTTCCTGGTGGTCGGCGGCATCACGCGCCCCCTTAAACGGATCACAGGGGCGATGCGGCAATTGGCGGCTGGCGATCTGAACGTTCAGGTGACCGGACAGGATCGGACCCACGAGATCGGCCAGATATCAGCGGCGCTGGAGCATTTCCGTCGCCAAGCCACCGAAAACCGGGCTCTGACCGCGGCGCGAGAGCAGGAGCGCCGAACCACCGAACAGCAAAAGCGCCTGGCTTTGGTCACCATGGCCGAACGGATCGAGGCGGCGGCGGGCGACGCGTTGGCGCAGATTGGCCTGCGGAATACGGAACTGACCCAAATCGCCGACGAAATGCGCGCATTGGCCGAACGGACCGGTGGTTCGGCACATGGTGCCGCGGCGGCGGCCTCCCAGGCTCTGGCGAACGCCCAAACCGTCGCGAGCGCCACGGAAGAACTCACGATGTCGATCCGCGAGATCAGCGGACAGATGAACCAGTCGGTCGCCATGATCCAGGAAGCCGTCACGGCCGGCGGAGACACGCGCACCACGATCGATACCTTGAACGAGCGGGTTGGAAGAATCGGTCTGGTGGCGGATATGATCAACGACATTGCCAACAAGACCAATCTTTTGGCGCTGAACGCGACGATCGAGGCGGCAAGGGCGGGGGAGGCCGGCAAGGGCTTTGCCGTCGTGGCCTCGGAGGTTAAGCAACTGGCCGGGCAGACCGCGCGGTCCACCCAGGATATTGCGCGCCATCTGGCGGAGGTGCGGTCGGCCACCACGGCGGCGGTCGATGCCGTCGGCCGGATCGAAACCACGATCGGTCGGATCAGCGAAGTCGCGGGATCCGTCGCGGCGGCGGTGGAGGAGCAGGGTCAGGCCACCGCCGAGATCGCCCGCAGCGTGGCGGAAACCACCCGTGCCGTTCAGGTGATCAGTGCCCGGAATGCCGACGTCTCGGTTGCGGCGGATGAAGGAACCGAACAGGCGGCCCAGATCCTGACCATGACGCGGGGGATGGGCGACGCGGTCGCGGATCTGAAAACGACGGTCATCCGTGTCGTCCGTACCTCGACGGAGGAGGTCAATCGCCGCGACTCGATCCGCATCGCCCTGGATGCACCGTGTCGCATCGATCTCGGCAACCAATCCGATCCGGCGGCGCACCTGTTCGACGTCTCGATGGGAGGTGCCAAGGTCGTCACGGAGCTGACGGCGGCGAGCGGGACGCGCGGGGTGTTGTATGTGTCCGGGGTCCCATGCGGGTTGCCGATGGTCGTGCAGGGCCAGGACCGCGGCGCGGTGCGGGTTGCCTTCGAGCTGGATGCGTCCGCCGCCGGTTCGTTGCAGGCGTTTATGGAGCGGCAGACGCAAGGTCAGGCAGCCTGAAGTCGCTCGCCCCCCTGCAAAAGGGGGCGACTGCCGTCAGGCCGGAACGTCGACCAGGACCAGTTCGGCGGTTTCCACCGCGGTGATGGCCAGATCCGTCTCGCCGGCGATCGCCACCCCGTCGCGGGTCCCGACCACGATCTGGTTCACCGAGACCGACCCTGTCGCCGGCACGAGGTAGAACGCGCGTCCCGGCTGCTGGGTCAGATGGATGGTCTGACCCGCCGGTAGCACTCCGGCCAGCACGGCGGCGTCGGCATGAAGCGGCAGGGCGCCGGCTTCGGTCTCTCCTGTCCGCCCGCTGGCGACGACCGAAAGGCGCCCCTCGGTCCGCGGAAAGCGCTCGGTGGCCCAGCCGGGTGCGACGCCGAGCCGGTCGGGCATGATCCAGATCTGGAAGAGCCGGGTGGGGCCGTCTTCGCGGTTGAGTTCGGCGTGGACGATGCCGGTGCCGGCATGCATGACCTGGATGTCGCCGGCCTCGGTGCGGCCTTCGTTCCCCAGATTGTCGCGGTGGGTGATGGCGCCCTGGCGGACATAGGTGACGATTTCCATGTCCTTGTGCGGGTGCGGGTCGAACCCGGTTCCCGGCGCGATCTCATCGTCGTTCCACACGCGCAGCCGCCCGAACCCCATGCGGTCCGCGTCGCGGTAGCCGCCGAAGCTGAAATGGTGGCGGGCGTTGAGCCAGTCATTGCGAAAGCCGCCGAGGCTGTTGAAGGGTCGCACCTGGATCATGGAGACCTCCTGTCGATCGATCGTTCGACCACGAACGATCTGACCGGGCAGGTGGGGGCGGGTGCGCCATCCGGCAAGAGGATTGCGTCAGGCTCCCAGCAGGTCGGCGCCCATTGCATAGCCGCGGCGGCGTTGAGGCGGCACCGGATGGCAGCCAGCCACGCGCTCCATCAGCAAGCGGGCGTCGTCCTGTAATCCGGCTTTCAGGGCGGAGTCCAGAAAGAGCTGTTCCAGCACGTCTTGCTGGGCGTGGCTGCCGCCCAGACGGTACATTTCGCCCAGGACCGGGCGCATCAGGGCGACCGCGCGCCCGTGCCGGCCGGTGCCATGGGCAAAGACGGCCTCGGTGACCGGCAGAGCGACGTCGCCGACCAGGTGGGCGATCAGCCCCGGGCCTTGGGCGAATTCGCGCATCGCCGCCACCATGCGGTGTGCCGCGCCTTCCCGCCCTGTCGCGGCTAGCGCCATCATCCAGTGCGGCAGGGTGAAAGCGGACAGGCAGTCGCCGATCCGCTCCTCGGCCTTGTCGGCGAGTTCTACCCAGCGGTCGCCGACCGGCACGCCATGGCGAGACAGGCGGAACAGCATCGAGGCGGCGTTCTGCACGTCGATATACATATCCGGCACGGCGACGGTCAGCGGCGCGGCCAGGTCGCGGAATCTTGTGTCGTACAGATCCAGCACCCGGTCCATGTCGCCGCGTTCCAGGTGGTACATGGCCAGATGCCACCATAGGTGGTGGCGCAAATTGTTGCCCTGCGCCCAATTGGTTTGCAGGCCTTCCACCCACGCAATGCCCTCGCTACGTCGGCCGGTCATTTCCAGCGTATGGGCGACGCCATGCGCGGCCCACAGATCGCCCGGATCGCGGCGGATCGCCTCTCGTCCGGCGTGTTCGGCCTCTGTGTAGTAGCCGTTTTCCTCATGCGCGAAGCAGCGGCAGCCCAGGATGGCATTGTAGCCGGGTTGTGCTTCGCTCCAGTGTCGTTCGACGGTTATAACCGATGCGAGCATTTCCTCCGGTCTACCCAACCAGAAGTTGACAAAATGTGCGAGCCGAAACGCCAGCAGGTCGTGTGGATGGTCGTGCAGGATTTGGTTCCAGACCTGCACGGCGCGATCGGGCTCGCCCGCCACCCAGGCGTCCAGCGCCGCCGCATGGGCGTGTTCGCGGGAGGTGCCGCGGGATACGCACCGCCAGGCGTCCTCCGCGGCCGCTCGGGCACGCGGCAGCATTGCCTGCTTGTAGGACAGCATGGCGAAGTAGCCCTTGAGGCAATGGGCCATGCCCAGGTCGGGGTCGGCGGCCAAAGCGGCGGCCAGACGCTGGGGCGTGTCGATGTGATAGGTCAGATAGCCGTCGATCGCGTGATCGAACAGCTTCACGGCGTCCGCCGACGCCGCGGTGACGTCCAGGCCGAGCTTGTCCTTGAACATTCGGTATCCTCTCGCTGACCGCCTGCCACTGACGGAGTGGCGCGGGCTCCCCGTGTCAGACCTGGGAGCGCCGCCGGTATTACGCCCCTACCTACTACGCGGGCGTCAGCGAGACGTTGGCAACGCCCTGACGGATGATGCCCAGGCGTTCGGCGGCGCCGACCGACAGATCGACGACCCGGCGGTTGGAATACAGCCGATCGGTGATCACCACGATCACCGAGCGGCTTGTCCCGGTTACGGTCACCCGCACTTTCGTGCCGAATGGCAGCCAGGGATGGGCGGCCGTCAGCGCCTTCTGGTCGAAGCGGGCGCCGCTGGCGGTGCGCTTGCCGTGATGCGCCCGTCCATAATAGGAAGCATATCCTGTTTCGCCCGACCAGTTGGGCGAATTGCGGGTACTGGGAGGAGCATTGTCCTCCGCATGGGCGCGACCGGGGTGCAATGCGAGCAGAACGCCCGCCGCTATCCCTGCCATCGCCAAGAACTGTCGGCTCATGATCCGACAGACAATCTGATTTTCACTAATATATCGTGAACCCCTGTTGGGCCGCAGATTCCGGACGCAATAACGCCCCCACAATGTGGTCGTAATGACCGACATTGTCTTATGGAAATCCACCAAACCGGTGAATTTGCGGCATTTTATCGTGCCGACGGTGCTATCTTCCCGTCCCATCAGGATTACAATGCTGTCTTTCGACTCGAGTGGCAACCCCGTGGCCACAGGAAATTGCTCACAATTTTGAACCGATATAACAACAATCGGCCCAGGATAGCGCTATCACGATGATCGCGACCACGATCTCTCAGTTGACGGCGGTGCTGGCATCCGTGATCGCATCGCCGGTGGCGATCGTGCTGTTCGGCGTGTTCGTGGCCTCCCTGCTGCGAGGCTTTACGGGCTTCGGTTTCGGGTTGGCGGCGGTGCCGCTGCTGAGCCTGGCGCTGCCCCCGGCGGAGGTGGTGCCCTTCGTCGTGGTGCTTCAGGTGATCGTCGGAGTGGGGGGGCTGCGGGCTGCCTGGCACCATTGCGACTGGCGATCCGTGGGCGGTCTGGCCCCCGGTTTGGTCATGGGAATCCCGCTCGGTCTGGTGGTGCTGACCCATCTGCCACCCAACCCGGTCCGCCTTGCCATCGGGCTGATCATCGCCGCCTCGGTCGTCCTTTTGGCCAAGGGCGCCCACTTGCCGCGGCGCCCGTCACGCGGCCTGACGGTCGCCACCGGGCTGCTGTCCGGCATCATCAGTGGCCTGGCATCGATGGGTGGCCCGCCGATTGTCGTGTACCTGCTGGCACTCGGTCACAACGCGGCCGTCGTGCGAGCCACATCCATCATATTTTTCATGCTGTCGGGTATGGTGTCGGTGGTGCCGATGTCTTTCGCCGGCCTGATCGATCATGACGTGCTGGTCTGGGCGGCTTTGTCGGTGCCGGTGCTGTTTGGAGGCTCCTGGCTGGGCACTTGGGGCTTCCACCGAGCCAAGCCGCATCACCACCGGCTGACGGCCTTGATCGTGCTGTCGGTGCTGGCGGCGGTGCTGATCGCCCGGTCCCTGATCGCCCAGGTCGCGATCCTGGGCTAGGCAGGGTATTCCGGGGTCGTGTTTTTGGGATGCGCCGAGGGATGGCGACGCTTCGATCGGCTACTTCAGCGTCTCCAGATAGGCGATCAGGTCGGCTCGCTGCTGGGCATCCTTCTGGCCGACATAGGCCATGATCGTGCCGGGGATGACCGCCTTCGGATTGGTCAGATACGGGTCCAGCTGCGCCGTGTCCCAGGTGATCCCGCTGTCTCGGTTGGCGGCGGAGTAGCGGAAATTCGGCACCGTCCCGGCCTTGCGTCCGACGATTCCGAACAGGCTGGGGCCGATCATGTTCTTGCCTTGTACCACCGCGTGGCAGATGGCGCATTGGCGTTTGAAGACCGTCTCTCCGGCGGTGGCATCCTGGGCCTGAGCCGACATTGTGTTGAACGAGGTTATTGCGACGGCTATAATTAGGAAATATTTCATATCAATCCTACGACAAGTGGCGGGCGGTCAAAATCGTCAATCGGGGCTTCCAACCCCGCCGCGATGCTGTTTGGTGCGAGCCCGGTGCGCCTTGGCTTCCAGGCGGCGCTGGCGGGATCCCGCGGTGGGCTTGGTCGCGATGCGCCGGATCGGTGCCACGGCGGCGCGCTGGATGAGTTGTATCAAAGCCTCCATCGCTTCCGTCCGGTTGCGGTCCTGGGTGCGGTGGCGCTGGGCCGTGATCAGCAGGTCGCCTTCCAGGGTCAGGCGTTTCCCTGCCAGTTTCTCCAGGCGCGCGCGGACCGCGTGCGGGAGGTCGGTGCGGTTGAGGTCGAGGCGGAGCTGCACCGCGGTCGAGACCTTGTTGACGTTCTGCCCGCCGGGGCCGGAGGCGCGGATGAACGTCTCCTCGATCGCGCGCTCGTCTAGGGCGATGCTGGGCGTGATGCGGATCATGGACGGGGCAGGGGCCTTGGCGAGGGGGGGATGGTCGGGAGAGATAGTCTCGGGTGGGGCGGATCACAACGGGTGGGTGGGTTCGGGTTGCTGTCTGGGTGTGGGGTTGGCCGGGGTGCCTCAGATCGGGGCGCTGAGCGCGATGGCTGCGTTGGACGGTGTCGTGGCCCCCATGTGTGGCAGGAGGAACCGCCACACGCGCCAATTCCGCACCGAGCCGCAACCGAGGGGATCTCCTGGCCCCCAACCCGACGACGACGGGTGGCACTCGGAATCACAAGCGATCAGATTGGCGGACATCGCCGTGTCCGAGATATTTGACCGTAAAATTTGGTTCCCATGAGCGGCGCCGATATTATCGCGCGGGCAAAGAAGGAGCAGATGCCTGTCGCCACTGGGTAAGCCACAACCCGACGTCTATTCGGGAACGATCGTTCTTCGGAGGGTTCTTGTCGCCGATCGATGCAGATATGTATTAGACCAATAGAGGTCAACGCCCCAGATCGGTGTCACGGCGCTTCACAAGCCCCTGTATGGCGGCGCGGGTGGCCTCGTCCTGCGCGCTCAATTTCGCCACCCGGGAAGGAAACCGTCCGGCCTTCTCGGCGAGTTCGAACACCTGTTCGGCGGACTGGATGCGCTGTTCAGCTTCAAGGATGCGGAGAAAATCGAGCGTGCTGAGTTCGACAATGCGTGTGCGGTCGCGCACGACAACTCGCCTGAGAACCGCCGTTTCTTCGCACAGCAACACGCCACGCTCATCGCCTTGCAGGCGATCCGGCTCCTCGATGACCTCAACGGCGGCTTTCTCGCCCAGGTCAGGTTCGCGGAGATTGGGAATTGTCACGCGCGCCGCGTCAAAAACTTCATATGCCTTGGTGGGCGCGATCTCAACGCGGGTGCGATGCGCCTTTACCCAATCGATGATGTCTTGCACCCCCAGGCGCGAGGCATCTCGCGTCGCCTCATGCAGCACAGCGTCCGGAATCACAATATCAGCATCGACAAACAGCAGATAATCGAGTGAGTTCGCCACGGCGAGTGTAATCAGAGGCCCTGTGTCGACCACGAAGATTTTAAGGCTGTGGGGCATGTTTCGGAAACATCCAGTCGCGGGCACGGGAAATCTGTTCTTCACGGCCAGTCGTCGGCACGCGCGGAAGGGGCAGGTGTTCTTTGCTGAGTTGTTGCAGAATTTCGCCGTAGGTCGCGCCACCAAGACGGCGGCGCAAATCAAGCGCGGTCATCTCGCCTCGTGAAAAGGCTTCGAGTGCCTCTTTCTGGGTCATCGTCGGGGCTCCTCTCTAAACCGGCCTGATATCACAGATTTTGAGAAGGGGCGATTGAGCATGAATTTTTTGAGGCATTCGCGCCCTGTTTTGGCCGTATCGTATGACCAATTTTCCGCCCCTCACATACTCCCCGCCCGCATAACGGTCCGCGCCAGCTTGCCTATGGCCAGGTCAATCGGGCCGTCGCTACAGGGCCGCATATCCGGTCCGTAGTCCCCGATGGCCCAGCAAATCCGCGGTTCACCCAGCTCAACGCCACCAAAGTCGGGCTCGCCATACGGCGACGCCCAGGATCGATCGAGTTGTCCAAACAGGCAAACAATCAAACATCCAGCTTGGTGGTGCGAAACGGAAGTGATTATTCCCAAGCCCGCCTACACCCGCACCATCCGGTTCCACGCATCCAACGCCGCGATCTTGTAGGCCTCAGCCAGTGTCGGATAGTTAAACGTATTCTCAATGAAATAATCCAACGTGCCCTTCAGGTTCAGCACCGCCTGGCCGATATGCACCAACTCCGTTGCTCCTTCCCCAACGATGTGCACGCCAAGCAGCCGGCCGGTCTTGATGGAAAAGATCATCTTCATCATGCCAGCGCTCAACCCCATGATATGCCCGCGCGACGTCTCCCGGAACCGCGCGATCCCGCATTCGTAAGGAATGCCGCGCCGGCGCACCTCCTCCTCGGTCATACCCACCGTGGACATCTCGGGCACCGAGTAGATCCCGTATGGAAAGAATTCTGGCGCCGGCGGCAATGGCATGCCGAAAGCGTGGCAGGCGGCGATCCGCCCCTGCTCCATCGACGTGGACGCCAGGCTGGGGAACCCAATCGCATCGCCCGCCGAGTAGATATGCGGCACCGAAGTCTGGAACGTATGCGCATCGACACCGAGCCGCCCCCGGTGATCCGGCGTCAGCCCGCAAGACGCGATGTTGAGCACATCCGTCGCGCCAACCCGCCCGGTCGCATACAATAACATGTCGGAGCGGATGCGCCGCCCGCTCTCCAGCACCGTCACCGGCCGGTCATTCTCGAACTCGATGGAAACAACCTTGGAGCCCAGGCGGATGGACATGCCGCGGTCGCGCAACTGGTGGGTGAAGTCCTCGATCAATTCGCGGTCGATGAAGTCGAGGAAGCTCTCGCGCGCATCGACCAAGGTCACGGCCACGTCCAAGGCACTGAAAATAGTCGCGTATTCTACCCCGATGACGCCGGCGCCAATGACTGTCAGGCTGCGAGGTGGGTGGTCGATTTCCACGATCTCATCGCTGTCCACGACGGTGCGGCCGTTGAACGGCACGTCGGCCGGCCGATGCGGGCGAGTGCCAACCGCGATCAGGATCTTCTCGCCGCGGAACACGCGCGGGCCTTCGCCGTCGGTCAGGACTTCGATATGGTGCGGGTCCAGGAAGCGGGCGAAGCCGATCGTGGTCTTCACCGCGTTGCGGGCAAACTGATGCTCCAGCACATCGACCTCATGATCGAGCGTCATGTGCAGCCGCATCATTAAGTCCTTCGCATCAATATCCTTCTTCACCCGATACGCTCGGCCGTAAAACCCACGCTCCCGGTAACCGGTCAGGTTCAGCACGGTCTCGCGCAGGGTTTTGGAGGGGATGGTGCCGGTATGGACGGATACCCCGCCGACCCTGCGGCCTTTCTCGATCACCAGTACGGATTTGCCGAGCTTGCCGGCCTGGATGGCGGCGCGTCGGCCGGCGGGGCCGGAGCCGATGATGATGATGTCGTAGCAGGCCAGAACCTGATGGTCGCTGGCGACGAATTCGGGCAGGAGGCGAGGGAGCGGGCCGTCTTGCATGCGGATTGTGTCCGTTTTGGATGCTGCGCTGCATCATAGCCCGGCGAATGTTCCCAGGCAGTTAAATGTTGGCGTTGGAGGCGGATTTCTGGCACCCAACCTTGGCTGCCGACACGCAGGCGCAATAGCGCGGTCCGTCCAAGGCGGATAGCTCAAGTGTGGAACGCTCGTACAGGTGCGCGGTGCGTGAACACGATCACATCACGTTTGGCTCATGTGCAGGCGGTAGCTGCTGTTTTTGCTTCCCCCTTCATTCCGGACAAGGATTCCGAGGTCGATTAATTCCTTGATATCCCGCTGGGCGGTTGGCTGCGAGCATTGCCCCATGCTAGCCCAACGCCGTGTCGTGAGGTTGCCATCGAACCCGTCCAGAACTCGGTTCAGCAGTTTCCGCTGGCGTTCGTTGAGCGGCGCATCCGCATGAAGTTGCCAGAACTCCGCTTTGCGCAGCACGTCATTGCAGATACGGTCTGCTTCCTTCAGTGCCCGGGAGAAGCAATCGACGAACCATGCCACATAGCTCGTGATGTCTCGTTCACCCTTCTGGGTCTGCTCCAGGATGTCGTAGTAGTCGGACGTGCGATCCCGCATGATCTGGGCCGAAAGACTGTAGAAGCGCTGCTGATTTTCCTCCGATCGCGCGAGACTCATATCAGCGATCGAGCGGGCAATGCGGCCGTTTCCATCGTCGAATGGATGGATCGTGACGAACCACAGATGCGACAGGGCCGCGTGGATGATTCCATCGAGCGTCCGCGGTTCGTTGAAAAAGGCCAAAAATACCCGGATCTCGGCTTCCAATCGATCCGCGGGCGGCGCTTGGTAGTGCACCCGTTGACGGCCGACGGCGCCGGACACGACCTGCATCGGGCCGAGATGATCGTCGCGCCATGCCCCGATCCGGATGGGAAAGAGACCTGACCGGCCGGTCGGGAACAAGGCCGCGTGCCATGCGAACAGCCGCTCTTGCGTCAGGGGCTCCGCATGATTGCGGCTCGCGTCGAGTGCTATGGCGGCCATACCTTCGGCCCGCCGATCCTCCGGCCCAAGGGCAAGGTGAGGTAACCCGAGGCGGCGCGCGAGCGAAGAACGCACGCTGTCGCGATTGAGCGTTTCGCCCTCTATCTCGGCGGTATTCACGGCTTCCTCGGTCATGGCGAGGAGTTCGGCTTCGAGGCGAAGATGAAAGCCGAGCTGCTCCATCCGGCCTAGGAGGCGGCCTCGCAGCAGGTTGGCGTCGCCCAGAGGACGGGCGAGGGCGTTCGCATCCCAGCGGAGGTTCGGCCAGGTTGCGTGTTCCCAGATATACATATTCACCTCATATAATGATGTGAATATGGCCTTATTTGCATCATTGGCAAGGCATCGGCGGCCCGACCGTCACCCCGCCGGGAACGCCGCCTCCATCGACCGCCGGTAACGGTAGGCCTCGTCTGTCGTATCGATCCGCACATCGTCCCAGGTTACCGCCTGGCCGGCTGGTACGTCTCGGATCAAGGGCACGCGGTTGGCTAGGCCGATCGGCAGGCCGCCGATGCGCAGGCTTTCCGCCGCCGGGGCCAGTTTGCCCCAGACGCAGGCGCCACCCTCGCCGTCCAGGATCTCCCCCGCCCGCAGGTTTCGTTTCGCGGTGGAGACCACGTCGCCGCGGAACCCGTCGGCAACCCCTGTCGGCTCCCCGCGCAGGGCGGCGGACAGGATGGACACGTTCAGTTCCAGCCCGATTAGGTGGAACGGCCGATACAGCGCGGAAATCCGGCCGGACGGATCGGTCACCACGCCGTATTCCTGGAAGCAGCGCACGGCATAATCGTTGGGGGCCTCGAACGCGACATACACCCCCCAGCGCAGATCGTTGGCCACCTGGCTGCCATCGCGGTGGACGGAGGATATCACCTCCACCTGGCCCGCATGGTGCAGCGCGCCGGCATTGCCCGGGCGCAGGACATCGGCCAGTTCATGGGTGCCGCAGGGTGGGAAGACCAGCCCGTCTGGCGCCGGAGTCAGACCCGTGGCGTTGGCGACGGCGGCCATCTCGATGCCGGATTTCGTGCCGTCCAGGAAGGAGTTGAACATCTGCGGGTTCATCCCGCCCAGACGCGCCTGCTCCGGGGTCAGGCCGTAGAATCCCCAGACCGTGTCAGGGGTGGAGGCGTGGTATTCCGGCATATACTTGGTGCCCTTGCCGGCAGCGATCACGCCGAAGCCGCAGGCGCGGGCCCAGTCGACGAGCTCGCAGATCAGGGCGGGCTGATCGCCATAGGCCATGGTGTAGACGGTGCCGGCCTGGGCGGCCTCGCGGGCCAGCAGCGGACCTGCGAGGACATCGGCCTCCACGTTGACCATCACGATGTGCTTGCCTTCGCGGATCGCGCGTCTTGCGTGGGCGACCCCGGCGGGGGCGTGGCCGGTGGCTTCGACAACGACTTCCACATCGGGGGAGGCCATCATGGCCATGGCATCATCGGTGAACCGGGTGGCCGCGATCCGTGCTTCGTCCCAACCGACCCGGCGGCAGGCCTCGCGGGCGCGGTCCGGGGCCAGGTCGGCGATGGCGGCGACTTCCAGGCCGGGGGTGGTGGGGACCTGCGACAGGAACATGGAGCCGAATTTGCCGGCGCCGATCAGCCCGACCCGAACGGGCCGGCCGGAAGCGGCTCGCTTTTGCAGCAATCGGTAGAGGTTCATGTGCGTGCGCCCTTCCATCGGCCCCGGTTTCGTGGCCCCATCCGCATCCGCGAACAGGGGATACAACCGGATGGCCGAGGAATTCGAATGGCGCAAGCTCCGCGCCGACCAGTTGCGTGAAAAGGCCCGCCAGGACGCCATCGTCGTCCTGCCCGTGGCATCGCTGGAGCAGCACGGCCCGCATTTGCCGGTCGAGGTGGACTCCATGTTGGGAGAGGCGGTTGCCGCCCGTACCGCCGTCAAGGTCCTGGCCATGGGCCAGCCGATTCTGGTGCTGCCCGTCCTTTGGACCGGTCTGAGCGAGCATCACATGAGCTTCGGCGGCACGATTACCCTGGACAATGCCGGGTTTGCCGCGGTGGTGGAGGGTGTCGTGCGCTCGGTTCTGCGGCACGGGTTCAAGCGGATCGTGCTGCTGAACGCGCATGGCGGGAATGAGAACGCGTTGCGGACGATAACGGACGACCTGACGCCTCGGTATCGGGCGGCGATCGTGCAGTTCACCTATTGGTATGCCGCTGCCGTGCCGATCGCGAAGATCCTGGAGACTCAGGGCGGGCTTTCCCATGCCTGCGAGGCGGAGACGTCCATGATGATGGCGGTGCGGCCGGAACTGGTGGCGACGGATCGGATCCCTCTGGCCAAGTCCAACACGACGCCGGCGGTCGACGATCTGGTTGGCGGGGGCGTTTATCGGTGGCGCAGTATTGGCAGCCGGTCGGCATCCGGGGTGATCGGCAATCCGGAGGCGGCCAGCGCGGAGAAGGGGGAGCGGCTGTTTGACGCGATTTCCTCGGCTTTGGCGACGAAATTGTGCAATCGGGAGATGTGGGATCTGCCTTGGGAGTCGGAGCGGTTGATGGAGTGACGGGGCTTCCGCCCCGGACCCCGACCAGGGCTTTGCCCTGGACCCACCAAGGGCAACGGCCCTTGGATTGCGATTCTTTTGGTGCCTTTGGGACAGGGCCCTACCC